>JAVBNP010000042.1:0-14136 GCA_031551455.1 Bacteroidales bacterium
GCATATCATTGACTGATAAAACTCATCTTCGAGACCTCTTCGACAAAACTAAATTTCAAAATGACAAAGAACGTTTTAGACCTAATGAGCCAAGTTTATTTGGCTTTTAACAACGTCCCAATTTTAATGGGACACTAATGATTTGTTGTTCCGATTTAATTTCGATATGACTCAATACATAGTTTTGTTCTATTATACTACCGCTGACATATCCGCTTTTTTTATCTGTTTTCTCTTTATAAAAGAACAAAATGGTATGGGGCGGACTTAAAGGTTTTTCAGAATTTCCCGTATAAGAGATTTTCTTCGGATAAAATTCACCTTTTGAATGGTCTTCATAATACGAATATTCCACATAATTTCCGTTTTTATCATAAATTTTGTTAATATTCCATAATAATATCTTTGTTTTACCTTGAGCTTCAATTCTTGAATCATTAGTACGTCCGTATTCTATTACATACCCTTCTTTTGTGGTTACTTCAAACCATTGTATTCCCGAGTTAATATCACCTTTTGCCGATATTTTTGAAAAGTTATTGTCTGCCAATCGATATTCGGAATTATATGCTCCATAATTTACGTCGCATAACATTCTATTACCATCCAACACAAATCTGTCATCATTTGTAAAGGAAACAGGTAGTGTTTCGTTGTCAAAATATTTATTTTTTCCGATGCGTGTTATACTTGATATTCCTGATATATTCCATCCTATTCCTAATAATCCTTCACCGCAATGACTATTATAAACAATGGAAAGGCCAGGCTCTAAACCTGCAATACCAAGAGGGGTTTTTATAGGTACGTTATATGTGGTCGAACCCATTGATGATATGTCAAAGTAGCCGTCCGTATAACCAACCGTGGAAGAGTGATCCGCTTCATTTGGCGGATTTGGGTCAATTAATTGATTATTGGGATTTATTATCGAATCTTTTTTAAGAATTTTCGCAATGAACATATTTTCGGATGGGGCCGTATAGTTGAAATTCGGCAGCATCTCTATCCATTGCATTGCTTCTTCGCAGGTTTGATTACCTGTCGATGTTGTATTAAGTTCAATGGTTGCGGGTCGACCATATGCGGCTGTCAGCAAACACATCAAGATAATGGTGTGTATCATAAAATGTCGTATCATAACTTTTTTGAAGTAAAAGGTTAAAGGTATAAAACATTATATCCGAAACATGATTAAAATCGGTTGTCTTGCAGGACTTTTTATAAAATAAATATCCTTTTTCATGGTTGTATTTATCGATTATTTTATATAAACTTATGTAATTATCGCTTATTCCTTAATGATTTTCCAAACGCTCACCTCTTCACCGACAATCAAGCGCATGAAATAAATACCCGGCGGATAAGCGGTAATATCCAGATAATTGCTTGCGGAGATCGGTTTGATTTGTCGGATAACAGTGCTCGCGGAGTTGTATAAAACAATCATTGATTGCAGCGGAATTTCTCTTCCCGCAATTTCCACTTGCAACAAACCTTGCGTGGGATTCGGGTATACGGTTATTTTCAGTTTACCCAACAGTTCTTCGGTCTGTACGGCCACGGGATCGTTGAATTCCGCGGTCGCGTATTCGAAATAATCGATGTTGTCGCCCCTCGAAGCCGATTTCAACAGACTTTGCGGCAAGTTCCCAGCCAGAATCAATTGACGTTTGGTCTGATTTCCCGAAAGGTCGTAGGTATAATTGATATAAGCGGTCGCTTCCTGATACGGTTGTGCCGATACCTGCCCACCGTATGCTCCGAGGTCGTTTCGCGCCGTACCGCGGCTCGGCGGAAAATTAACATCGTTCCATATCGCCGCGGGGTCGCCGACGTCAATACACGGCGAGGTCGAACCCAATTGGTATTTTCCGGAAGCGGGATCGACAAAACCCGGATTTACATTAATGATCCCTGTTCCCATGGAATATGTACCTTGTCCGTTATTAATGTAAAGCAGGCTTGTTCCGCCTCGGATATCGCAATAACTTCCGTAGACATAATTATAATATCCGAGATAAGTAGGCGAATTGGTTAGAATAAATTCATATGTCGCCGCCGGGTCTTAAATAATGCTGTTCTTGACGGTCAATGTTGAACCGTATGACAACCCCACTGATGCTTGTATGATATGATTGTCTGCAATGGTGACATTAGTCATTTCGGAATTGCTCCCGTTGTGGAATCTCACGGCATAGCCCAAAACCGAGCATGTGTTTCCGTAAATCAAGGTATTACGGATAGCGGGACTCGATCCGTGCAAAGCGCCTATTGCGGCTCCACTGTTGGCTTCGTTACCGGTAATGATTAAGTCGGATAATATGGGGTTGGCATTATCGAATAAATGTATGCCCCCACCACTTGATAATCCCCCATCATTTCCGTATCCGCCGGTAATCGTAAATCCGCACAATAACGTGGATGAAGTTTCTCGTCGGTTCATTTTTACCGTTGCCGCTACATTATTTCCGTCAATAATAACGGAAGAAAGATGATGATTGCCCCTAAAAGAAATATTCGAAATTTTTGTCCCGTTCGGAAAAATAAATGAAGTTTCATGGTAATATGTTTTAATGAAGTGATTCGATATAGTGCATAGGCAGTTTGATATAATCCTTGTTTTTGATCGGTTTGTCGGGTTTAATCAAAGCAAACTTGTTAGAATTCGTCGGTCAGCCGGTTTGAAAACGAGACTCGCGTTCGGATAATTTTTTCGAAAGATAGTAGTCAAATCCGCCGTATGCAAGGGGACTTTAGTCCCTATTTTCAGTCAACCGGGAAGCTTGATTGTAAAGTTTGGCACGCGCTGAAAAAGAGGTGAATAAGCATTAAAACGGTCTTAATTGATGCTTTACCGATCGACTTTTTTCGGGACTTTAGTCCCGATTTTTATTTTCGCCGAATCGAATATTTTTCCGAATATCGTCGATTATTCGAAAAAAGGAATCCCTTTTATCTTGCGAAGTCGAATGCTTGTCGGCATGAATCTCGAATTTCACAGCAGTCGTTGGTTGATGGCCGTTATGGCCGATTCGATGCCGGAGGATGTATTTAACTTTTTGAAGATGATGGTTTTTCGATTTTTGACGGTTTTTTCGGACAAGCACAAACAATCGGCTATCCGTTTGTTGCCGAAGCCTTGCTCCGCGAGCAACAATATACTTTTTTCCACATCATCGAGTTTCGGTACTGCTTGTTTGCTCCATTTGTCGGCGTCAAAATCATATTCAAGCCGCGCAGGTTGATTGTCCCAATAGATAAACAGATTACCCGATTTTTTTTGTACCGATGGCGATACCGAGCATATCGCCAACCAAATATCGCCGTCGTCCGTTAATGTCAAGGGTTTCACTTTATGGTTGACCATCAACGCTTTTTTGCGGTATACCACACGAAAGTTGAATCCGGCAAATCCGAGATCGCGAAAATTCTGCGGCAATTGCCGGAAATAATCGAGAATAATTTTGTGTATTCGGATCAACAAGGGAAGATCAGCCGGATAGACTACTTTGGCATAAAACTCATAGCCCGATTCCAAAGCATCGCGGGGCGGATAACCGCACAAAAACAGCGGATTGGGTGAAACATAGAGGAATTTTCGTTTGTAAAAGTCAAGCACATATGTGCTTTGATGCATCAACGGAGCATAAACATCCAATATTTTTATCCGCTGTTCGATTTCCGCATATTTTTTGTCGTCGATCCGTTTGGGCGTTTCCACCCCTTCAAAGAAACGATCCGTAAAAGAGTCTCCCATAAATAGTTTTTTTAACCGGTATTTTGTCGTGTTGAGAAATGAATAAGACAAGTGTAACAAATATACAAACAAAATCTTTTTTGCAATATGTTCGAAAAAATGTTTTTTGCAAAAACAACGTGCCGTTTGCGCGAACAAATCGCATGAACGGTTGTTAAGCGAGCAAATAAGAAAAATATGTTGGTCAATATTCCTCAAACAAAGAAGAAGAGAGTAGTCATCATCGGTGGCGGGTTCGGCGGGCTTACATTGGCACGAAAGCTCGATCACCGATATTTTCAAGTGGTACTGCTCGATAAAAACAATTATCACCAATTCCGCCCGCTGTTGTATCAGGTGGCAACCGCGGGATTGGAACCGAGCGCCATTTCATTCCCTTTTCGTAAAGTGCTTCGGGAAAAAGGCACACATTTCCGGATGTGCCGAGCGTTCCGGATTATTCCCGATCAAAATTTGTTGGAAACGAGCGCCGGAACAATTGCTTACGATTACTTGATCATGGCCGTCGGCAGTACCACCAACTATTTCGGCATGAAAAACATAGAGGACGTTGCCAGGCCGATGAAATCGGTGAGTGAGGCGTTGAATCTGCGTAACACCATACTTTGTAAATTCGAATCGGCCATTTGTTCCGGCGATCCATCGGGGCTAAACATCGTGGTGGTCGGCGGCGGACCGACCGGTGTCGAAATATCGGGCGCATTGGCAGAGATGCGAAAGTACATCTTACCCAAGGATTATCCCGATATCAATTTTTCCGACATGCAAATCATTTTGGCGGAAGCTGCTCCCCGGCTTTTGTCGGCAATGTCGAATCAAGCATCCGACAAGGCGCTGCAATTTCTGCAAAAAATGGGTGTCAATGTTATTCTCAATGCCTCCGTGAAAGATTACGCGGACGGGAAGATTGTGTTAGCCGACGGTCGATTTCTTGATACGAAAACGGTGATATGGACCGGCGGTATTACCACCGAGCTTCCCGAGGGAATCGTTCTGCCCGATAATCTCGGTCGCGGCAATCGTTTAAAAACGGATGCGTATAATCGGGTAATCGGTTACGAACGGATATTCGCCATCGGCGATGTTTGTTTGCAAGCCGAAACAAACTATCCGAACGGCCATCCTCAAATGGCGCAACCGGCCATGCAGCAGGCAAAAAATCTGGCGAAAAATTTATCTTTGCACGAAAAAGGGAAACCGATGAACGAATTTCGATATTTTGACAAGGGCAGCATGGCAACCGTAGGGAGAAACAAAGCCGTTGCCGATCTTCCCTTTATTCGGCTCCAAGGCTTTTGGGCTTGGGTATTGTGGATGTTTGTCCATTTGATATCGATTCTCGGAATGAAAAACAAAATGATGACGATGCTCGATTGGTTTTGGAGTTATTGGACGTACGATCCGTCATTGCGTTTAATCATTGCCCCGAAGAAGAAAAAGGTACCGAAACCGTAAAAACAATTACCATGAACACCGCACACTTGATTTATTTCAGTCCCGCATTTTCAACGAGAAAAATTATTCGTTTGATCGGAGAAAACATCGATTTGCCCGTTACGGAACACGATATAACGCAGGGTATTACGGAATCGTTAGCCTTTGGCCCCGATGATCTTGCGATTTTCGGCATTCCCGTTTATGCGGGAAGGGTTCCTCCGCTTGCCGTCGATTATTTGGAAAAGGTTAAGGGCGACGCCACGCCCGCCGTACTTGTTGCGGTGTACGGTAATCGCGATTACGACGATGCATTGCTCGAATTGAAACATATCGTCGAAGCGAACAATTTTAATGTTATCGGAGCGGGAGCCTTTATTGCTCGGCATTCCATATTTCCGCAAGTGGCGACCGAGCGTCCCGACGAAGCGGATCGTGCGAAAATGATTGAATTTACCCGTCAATGTGTTGATGGATATACAACAAAGCAAGAGAACAACGGACAATCTTTGATTGTGAAAGGAAACATGCCTTACCGAGAGCCTTCCGCCATTCCTTTTGCGCCTCGAGGCGATAAAAAATGCAATCGGTGCGGAACATGCGTGAGCATGTGTCCAGTGACGGCTATTCCCGAAGAAAATCCCCGAAAAACGGACAAAAAAGTCTGTATCGCTTGTGCGCGATGCATTGCCGTGTGCCCGCAAAAAGCCCGACATTTCGGCGGACTGTTGTATCGAATCGTTACGCGTAAATTCGTTTCTGCATACGGTGTCCGAAAAGAACCCGAAACTTTTGTTTTGCTTTAAATTCCGATAATTTTTTCGGGATGTTTTAAACATTCGCTATCTTTACCCATCCCAAAAGATGGTTAACTTTTATCGAATTTAATTTTATACATGCAAAAACCTCCGAAATCTTCAAAACTTTCGGAGGTTTTTGCATGAGACTGAAGTCGATAATCGAGTAAAACATTTCCGGTTTTTCCGTTTTTTGATCGCTTCTTGCGGCATATCGAAACTTTCGCTTATTTTTGCGGTTTTGAACCGGAAATATATCACATAAATCACCATATTGTTTAAGTTTTATGGAAAGCAATAAAATCATCGGCGGAAAAATCAAAAACATCCGCGAATCAAGGAGTTTGTCGTTGGATGAAGTCGCGGAGCGATCGGGAGTCAGTAAAGAACAAATCGGACGAATCGAAGAAAATGTGGAGATACCTTCGTTGGCTCCGCTCATCAAAATAGCCCGAGTGTTGGGTGTTCGTTTGGGTACGTTTCTCGACGACCAAACGGAACTCGGCCCCGTAATCAGTCGTGCGAAGGACTATAAAGACAAAAATACCATTCGTTTTACCGAAAATGTTGCGGTTACCCGTAAACACATGGAATACCATTCCTTATCGCAGGATAAGGCAGGTCGTCATATGGAGCCGTTTTTGATTGACATAGACGCTTCCGGGAATGCGGACTTCACGCTTTCGTCTCACGAAGGCGAGGAATTTATTTACGTATTGGAAGGAACAATCGAGGTCAGTTACGGAAAAGATACGTATATCCTCGAAAAAGGCGACAGTATTTATTACGATTCGATTGTTGCTCATCATGTACATGCGACAGCCGGAACGTCCGCAAAAATTTTAGGTGTGGTGTACGCGCCGTTTTAAGTTTTTAATTTTTGGTTGATGATGATCCTTTTGATATAAAAATTATTAATCGTCTTATATCTCCGGCTGAGTCAATCAAAAATTGAAAATCAACATCAAAAATAAGTTATCGTATGGAATTGCAATTACAAGATAAAACGGTTGGTCAATGGATGGAACATTGGGCAGCGACAACGCCCAATAAGGAGGCCCTTGTTTATTCCGATCGCGATCTGCGGTTTACGTGGAAGGAGTTTAATGAACGGGTCGATAACATGGCCAAAGGCTTAATGTCTATCGGCGTGAAACACGGAACTCACGTTGGCATTTGGGCAACCAACGTTCCCGATTGGCTCACGTTTCTTTACGCCGGAGCCAAAATCGGCGCCGTTTTGGTTACCGTGAATACCAATTACAAACAAAACGAACTCGAATATCTCGTAGAGGACTCCGATATACATACGCTTTGCATTACCGAGGGCGTTTTCGACGGAAATTATGTCGATATGGTATATGCCATGATGCCCGAATTGAGGACTTCGCAACGCGGATTTGCCAAAAACGAAAGGTTTCCCGAGTTGAAAAACGTGGTGTACATCGGTCAAGAAAAATTTCGGGGAATGTACAATACCCCCGAGCTGCTTTTGGCGGGCAAGAATATCGGCGACGAAGTGTTGGAGGAAGCCAAAAGAAAAGTAAAGCATACCGACATCGTGAACATGCAATACACTTCGGGAACAACCGGTTTCCCGAAAGGAGTGATGTTGACGCATTACAACATTGCCAATAACGGCTATTTCACGGGCGAAGGAATGGGCTTTACCGCGGACGATAAACTGTGTTGTTGCGTGCCTTTGTTCCACTGTTTCGGCATTACGCTGGCCACTATGAATGTGTTGACGCACGGTTGCACGCAGGTAATGGTGGAAAAGTTCGATCCGTTGGTGGTATTGGCTTCCGTTCACAAGGAACGTTGTACGGCATTATACGGCGTTCCCACGATGTTTATTGCCGAATTGAATCACCCGATGTTGAGTATGTTCGATGTGACCTCGTTGCGTACCGGAATCATGGCGGGAGCGCTTTGTCCGATTGAGTTGATGCGTGCCGTGACGGAAAAACTGCATATTACGCACATCACAAGCGTTTACGGATTGACCGAAACATCACCGGGGATGACTCACTCGGTATTATCCGATTCGTTCGAAGATCGTTGCACCACGGTCGGTCGCGAATATCCCTTCACCGAAGTTAAAGTTCTCAATCCCGAAACCGGGAAAGAATGCGCCGTAAACGAACCGGGCGAAATATGTTGTCGCGGATATTTGGTAATGGACGGTTATTACAAGAATCCGAAAGCGACGGCCGAAGTGATCGACAAAGACGGATTTCTGCACAGCGGCGATTTGGGAACGAAAGACGAAAAGGGGTATTATCGAATCACGGGACGTATTAAGGATATGATTATTCGCGGAGGCGAAAATATCTATCCCCGCGAAATCGAGGAATATTTATATCATTTGGACGGGTTGAAGGATGTACAAGTGATTGCGGTTGCATCGCCGAAATACGGCGAGGAAGTGGGCGCTTTCATTATCCCGCACGAAGGCGTGATGTTGACCGAAGAGATGGTGAAGGATTTCTGTCGCGGACAAATTGCGCGGCATAAAATACCCAAATACATCTTCTTTGTGGATGCGTTTCCGTTAACCGGAAGCGGAAAGATTCAAAAATTCAAATTGAGAGAGATGGCGCTCGACTCGCTGAAAAAACAAGGAGTCGAAATAATATAACCGATTGAAAAATCGAAATCTTCCGTGGCGGAAATCGTAATGATCTTGCGATTTCCGCCACGATTGTTTTTATCACAAATGCGATTCGAAAAACTTAATCGGATCAAAATAATACTTCTTTAAATCGTCCGAAGTATAACAAACCAACGTGTGCGCATTGAAAAAACGTTCGGGATTTTTGGCGGTTGGTTGCATTTTCGCGGGTTTAATTTTGATGATTTCGAGATGAAAATGATCGAATTGCCAACCGTAAAGATTCAGTTCGTCTTTGTTCATGAAACGAGCAATCGGAGTTGACGGACCAACCCGATCGCCGGCATTTACGCTTATTCCGGCAACGTGTTCGTACAAAGTCCAAACTTTTGCATCATCAATCGTATGCTCCATAATAACGTTTGCGTAAGGACCGTCCGTACGCCTACTGATTACCCGGCCCTCGGCAATCGGGAATATCGGCTCCCGATCGTAATTGTTCCCGGGACGTTTGATATCGATTCCTGTGTGGTAGTGTGCGGGGATACCGGATCTTGCTTTTCTTTTCAATCCGAATTGTCCGATTTCCGTCAGTCGAACTTTCGATACGTCGCGACGATCCGCCACATCAACGGGCAGGAAAACGGTTTCTTGAAATAAGCCGGTTATGAAAAGGATGATGGCGCCGATGGTCATGTGTTGCGGGATACAATGGTTGTTTGCGACAAAAAAGCCGAATTCAAAAATTCGGCTTTTGATCGATTTCGATCATGAATGAAATTAACAGTTCAAATCATGTCTTTCGGGATGATTTGTTATTGAAAAACTTTACCGTTTCAAAGGTTTTTTCACGGGGTGATTGCTGTTCATCAATCGATGTGTTCTTATTTTTGCTTCCAATTTACCTGTTTTTTTATCGTGAAGTAACATTGCTTGTATCTCCTCGGGGGTATAAGCATTCAAATTACCCGGTTTTACAACCGTTTGATTTTCAGTATTGCTGTACGGAGCAGGCCGTTTGTCGGCTCTTGATGCCCGACTTTTCGGCTGCGGCATATTCAGTATTTTCCCGTTTTCGAATTCCAACGGTTTTCCGCCTTCGGCGGAGATATAATAAAAGTTATTATCCTCATTGGCTTCTTTTATAACGTTGTTCGCATCAGCCTGTACCACGAGGAAGTATTTTCCGGTAATTTCTTTTGGCATACTGTAAGTAATGACAAATCCATCCGGGAATATATCTTCACCGGCTTTTTGGCCTGGTGCGGCAGTCGAATAATTCCAATATCCTCCTCCCGATAGGAATGTCTCATTTTCCATATAACCGAAGGGTTCTCCATCATCACCAACGCTGCCGTATTCATTTGTATAATAATCTTCATATATGATACGATAATCTTTAGCATTTGTGGCATTGTATAACATATAAATCGTACTCCATTTTTGCGACGGATAAATGGTTTGATCTCCGGAATTAAATACCTCATAGGTAAATTTCCTGTTTTGATCGGGATAATCGGGATCATAATTCGGATCGTCCGTTGTCATTTCACTATCTTCCGCATAATATGCCAACAAATCGTAACCTTTGAGCAAACTGCCTGATCCGATCTGTCCATCGCTCGCCTTTACGCTGTTTACGTTCTGAGCAACAAAAGCAGCAAAACAAAAACTGTTACAGAAAAAATCATAATCAACCCAAATGCTGCCGTTATCGCCCCATGAAGATCCCCATGAATTTCGTACGCGGAAAGCACGTTTCGAATCATCGTATCCGACAAGCGCCATGGCGTGGTAAGCATGTTGCATACCGGGATTGTTGTACGTGTCACTACTGATTTTTGTCGGACTCTTCCATGTCATAAATCGATCGCCCAATTTTGCGCCTATAGCGATGGGGCGTCCCGCATTCAAGTAACCTTTGAAGTTATCGACATTGAGGCCTTCCGTTTCGGAGGCAATTTTACGATAATTGGTCAATTTGTTGGTTATGTCGCCTTTTTGTGTTCCCGTGCAACCGTTCGAATACGGAACGGAACTTAACGATGCGGCTCCCGATGCAATCAAAGCGTCCATCGCTGGTTCGAAATTGGTGCCGTTGCATCCCGTACCCTTTTTGCTGTCGGGAATAGCCATCCACAAATCTTTCGGACTGGTCTGGTTACCGGCATCGGCAAGTTGGCTTGTTGTCCATCCTTTTTCAATGGCATTTAACGCGGTTTTCACATTGTACCCGACAGCCCAAGCCACACAAGTGCCATATTGACCTTGATCGCCGATCGGAGGAAAATGGTCTTCTAACGAAGCGTTAGGTTCTGTTGGTTGACTGTCGTCATTGTCAAACGGAGTAATATCTTCGGGAATGTCATCCATTTTTTCTTTGCTCTGCAACCATCCTGTTTGAGTCAAAATACTCAATAGGGCGTCAATAAGATCATCTTTGTCGCAGCTTTGCAAGGTAACCGTAAAAGGTAAAAGAAAAGTCAAAAATAAAACAACGCATTTTTTTGTTTTTTTGATCATGAGATAAATATTGAATATTGATTTATTAAAATTAATACAATGATTAGACAATGTGATTTTACCTAAACTTGGTTAAACAATCAATTGTCAATTTAACGTATACGATTATTCAATCATTTTGTTTCCGAAAAAAGTATCCGTCAGCATCAAGTTATTGGTAACATTTGTACCCGTAAAACGCACAGTATTCAAGAAAAATGTTTTTTCGAAATTGCCTTTTTCTTTGAAATCGGTGTTAATGAAGTCGGTAGTGTGCAGAAATCGTGAAAATGAAAAATCTGCGATTTTCTCGAATGTTGCATAATTGAAAAAAGCGCCGCCGCATACTTCCATCATGTCAAGACTCGCTTTTGCTTTGAATGCGGCGTTGTTGAGCGAGAGTTTACCTTTAACGGATGTTTCTTGAAACGAGGCATGGTCGTTAAAACGAGCATCCAAAAAGTATAAGTTTCCCGAAAACAAAGCATATTCTATAGAGAAGTTTTTTTCGGCCGACATTTCCGAAAAGTAGGCGTCTTTGGCCCATGCCATTAAGTTGTTGAAATCGGCTTTTTCCCGAAAAACGGATTTCCCGAAATTTACTTGGCCGAATACGACGGCTCCCGAAAAATCGACTTCACCCCGAAAATCGCACCCCGAAAACACCAAATTTTTGTTGAATCGAGTTTGTACGGGCAACGATTTCAACTTTCCGTTCGAAGTAACTTTTCCCATGAAAATGCAATTGCCGAAAAATATGTTGACGTTTGTTTCGCATTGAAGCAAACCCGCATTTACAATATACGGTTCGCCGGCTTTGGTAAAATCCAAATCGTCCCAAATGATTTTGTCGACTATTTGAACGGTTTTTCCTTTTTTGATAAGCGAAACGATTTCCGATGCTTTCATTTCCTTTTTTTCGGTGCCCGAACAAGAAACACATACCAAAACGGATATCGTGAGCAATATGGATCGATACATTTTTGTTTTATAAACGGTTATTAAAAGTGCCGCAAATATAAAAGTTTTTACCCGATAATTGTTTGTCGGTTTAATCCGATTCGGCTATTGCGGATATGTCTCGATTTCGGAAGTTGGTGCTGCTTTCTTCACCGCCCGTTCCCTCCAAATGCATTGCAGCACCGGCACCACAAACATGGTCATGATTTTAATTGTCATGCCGCCGAATGTGGGAATGGCCATCGGCACCATCACGTCCGAGCCTTTGCCTACGGAAGTCAATACAGGAAGCAAGGCGATGAGTGTGGCGGCGGTGGTCATCATGGCGGGACGAACACGCTTTTTCCCGGCTTCCACCACGGCCTCGCGAACTTCGTGCGGCGTTTGCGGATTGCGTTGCTCGAACACTTGATGAATATATGTTCCCATCAGCACGCCGTCGTCGGTGGCGATACCGAACAGTGCGATGAATCCCACCCAAACGGCAACGCTCAGGTTGATGGTGTGCATTTGGAAAAGATCGCGCATATTGACTTCGGCCACCGAGAAATTCAGGAACCAATCCTGCCCGTAGAGCCACAACAAAATAAAGCCTCCCGCAAAGGCGACGAACACGCCCGAAAAATGGATCATCGATGCGGTGACGGTACGAAATTGAAAGTAAAGAATGAGAAAAACGATGAGCAGGCAAAGCGGAATAAGAATCGAGAGACGTTTGGCGGCGCGTTCCTGCTGTTCGTAATTGCCCGCAAATTTGTATGACACGCCGTGCGGCAATTTCAATTCGCCGGAAGCGATCTTATCCTGCAAATAACGTTGCGCACCCTGTACCGTTTCCACTTCGGCTGCACCGGGAACTTTATCGAAAAGCACGTATCCCGTAAGGAAAGTATTTTCGCTGCGAATCATTTGCGGGCCTGCCGTATAGTTGATGTCGGCCAAGTAACCGAGCGGTACTTGCGCTCCGCCGAGCGTCGGAATCAATATCTGCGCAATGTCCTCGGGCGTCGAGCGGCGTTCGCGGGCATAACGCACACGAACGGGATAGCGTTCGCGGCCTTCGACGGTGCGTGTCAATTCCATGCCGCCCACGGCGACGGAAATCATCTCTTGAAGATCGGCTACCGTGACGCCATAACGCGCCATCGCTCGCCGGTCGAGTTCTATTTGCAGATAAGGCGCTCCCACGCCGCGCTCGGCAAACACCGACGAAGGTTGCACCGACGGCGCTTCTTTCATCAATCGCTCCAATTCGACAGCCGTCCGTTCGATGCTTTCGAGATCGGGGCCGTAAACCTTGATGCCCATCGGCGCACGCATTCCCGTGGAGAGCATCACCAAGCGCGTTTCTATCGGTTGCAGCTTCGGCGCCGACGTGAGTCCGGGAAGTTGCGTCACTTTCACGATTTCGTTCCAAATGTCGTTCGGGCTTTTGATATGCGGGCGCCATTGTCGGAAATATTCGCCGTTGCGATCGGGAATCAATTGCGCGACATCTACTTTTCGGTATCCGTCGCGGTCGGGCTTATACGTGCTGCCGTCAATCAACATGAAAGCGTCGTCGCGATCGACCTTGAAGCGCCGCCGACTGCCGTCCTCATCGAGAACATATTCGGGTTTGTAGTTGATCACGTTCTCGAACATCTGTATGTTGGCGGGATCGAGCGCTGAATTGACGCGGCCCCATTTGCCTACGGACATTTCCACTTCGGGAATGTTTTCGACTTGCATGTCGAGCATTTTCACATATTCGATATTCTTTTCCACGCCCGTGTGCGGCATGCTTGTCGGCATCAGCAGAAACGAACCTTCGTCAAGCGACGGCATAAATTCGCTTCCCGTTCCGGGGAATGCATGAACGAGGCCGCTCCACAAGGCGGATGTTCGAATGTTGATGCCCGTTTTATCGAAACCTTTGGCAACAAAACCGAATGTGTGATCCCATCCCATCCAAATGATCCATCCGAATAATATCGTTATTAACGGTATGGATAGGAAGGTTTTCTTGTTGCGAAGGCACCAGCGCAGCACAGTCTCGTAAAAACGTACCATGAGCATCAGCAAGGCCA
>JAVBNP010000224.1:0-9211 GCA_031551455.1 Bacteroidales bacterium
TTTTATTTCCCGATTCTCGAAAATCTCGAAACAAATCCCGTCCTCGAGTTGTATGTCCATGAATATCAGATCGGTATTTGAATGTTTGAGAAACCAATTGATTGCTTGTTCTACCGATTTCAACACGTCGGCGATTTCAACGGTCGCATCGATTTCCCGGAGCAAACGGATCAGTTTTTGAGCGGCAGGTTGCTCGTCTTCTATAATCAATACGTTCATTTCCTAAGTGTAAACAAGGGGTAATTTAACCAAAAACAGATGATTTTCTTGATTCACGATCATTTCTTTACCCGTGATTAATTTTACCCGTTCCTTTAAATTGGATAATCCCGTTCCGGGCGAGTCGTCCAATATATTCTTTTTTTGTACCACATTGGTAACCGTCACATATCCGTTGCCGTCGCCGATATGAATCCGCAAATGATTCTCTTCCGACATCGAATTGTGTTTCAATGCGTTTTCCAACAATATTTGCAAAGATACGGGTATTATTTTGAATCGGGTTGCATCAATGAAATCAATGTTCAAGAATACTTTACCTTCGGCGCGTTCCTTTTGCAAATCGAAATATTGCTTCACGAATTCGATTTCTTCATTCAAAGGAATCAGATCGGTTTCTTCGTGTTCCAAAATATAACGATAAATCCCCGCCAACTTTTGGATGTAATTATCCGCTTTTCGAGCATCTTCATAGACAATTTCGGACAACGTGTTTAGGCTGTTGAACAGGAAATGCGGATTGACTTGAGTTTTAAGCGTTCTGTATTTATATTTCAGATTTTCTTCCCGTAGCTTTTGTTCCCGATTGATGGCTTGACGCCAGATGTCGTAAAAGAAAAAGGCGGAAACGAAGAAAATCGAGATCGAATAGGATTTAATAGCCCAGGGAAATTCCACTTGAAACAAATGATTCCAAAAATTACCCGTATCCCACCCGTTGATCAAATAAAAAACATAAACTCCCAAACTCATGATGGGAAGGAATATAAGCAATATTACAAGTAAAAAGAAAATGAATGCAGGCAGAATGATTTTTTTTAATTGTTTTACCGGCCTGTTAAACATCTTTTGAAAGAATATATGCCCGATACTTAATCCTGTCAAGCACATAAGCCACATTACCGTTCCGGTTAGAATCGTTGATGCTTGAAAAGGATTTCCGGTCGTGTACCATTTACTAAATATGGCTAATACTGCACAGAATAACACGCTTGCAACAAGTACTATTACTTTTTTATTCTTTTTCATGTCGACAAAATTATTGGTTATTTTACTCTGTTGAAAACAATTTCTCTCTGCAAATCAACTAATTTCTCTTTTGATGAAAATGGTTGGAGAATCACATCTTCCACCATGATGGAATATTCCACCTGTTTTTCATTTAAGGATATCCACCACTCGCCATAATACATGGAGCGGCCTTTTGCCCAACCATTAGTGAAAGGATTAGAAAAAGATTCGAATTTTACGATGGCGCATATTTTTTCATTGTGTTTGGTGATACCTGACCATATATATTTTTGATAACTGCTCGTGAATGTGAACATATTTTCGACTGTTATGTCTTGATTTTCCATAAGTTTTAAAAAATATTCTTTTTTATATTCGAGACTGTCAGCTATATACCACACGATTTCCTGCATCATCACCGCATCGGTTACAAGCATCGTCGCCCAATCTTTTTGTATTCCTTCGGGAATGTTTTTGTAAAAATCATCTTTCAAAAAATCGGTACCCTTGGTTTTGTACGAAAGTCCGTTAAAAGCCGGCAATTCGGTTCCTTCAAATCGTGTTTGTCGAAGGTCATCGATTTGCGCCAATCTCAGATGATTCCATTTCACGGAATCGTTGTTCAACACATAATACGTTGCTTTAACGGCATCGCCAAAGACTTTTGCGCCATTAATCGGATCCGAACCCAGTCGTTTGATTATAACATCATACTCCATAATTTGAGGCGTTTTTGTTTTGATATCTCTCATTTTGAGCATAAAATATTTGTCGATATCACTGCTCTGTGCCAAGGCCGAAGTTGCCATCCATGCAAGCGCCGGAATTAAATGTAACGTTTTCATGTTATTTGATTTAAAGTAAATAATTGCCAAAGTAAAAAGGTGAAAACCGGATTGCTGAATCAAGTTTGCAGAGTCGTTGTTTTATGTTGCGGAATCGTCGGGATCGAAATCCGAATCGACACATACGTTGATTATTTAAAGAAACCGATTGTTGCAATAAAGTATTATACGGATTTTGTTAACTTTGCCCTCTTCATTACCAAAACTTACCCGAATCATGAATCGACTATCCGCTTTTATCATTTTTGTGTTTTTATTGTCTTTATCCGGTTGCGGTCCCGCTTCTGCTCCTAAGGGGGAGGAATCGGAGTCGTTGCAATCATTGGCCGAACAATTCAAAAAACCGTCCGACATATATCGACCTTACGTTTGGTGGCATTGGATGGGGAGTAATTTCTCGAAAGAAGGTATCACCAAGGATTTGGAAACCATGAAAGAAGCAGGTATCGGCGGGGCTACCATTTACAATTTGTCGTCGGGGGTACAGGAGTCATATTACCCGATGGAGAAAAATCCGTGGCCCGAACAAACGTACCGAAGCAAAGCTTATTGGGATGCCATGCGGCATGCGGCATCGGAGGCAAAACGGTTGGGCTTGAAGTTGGGTATGCAAAGCACTCCGGGCTATTCGACTATCGGAGGACCTTGGATTTCGGAGGAACAAAGCATGCAAATGTTGGTATTTTCGGAAACGAAAGTTACCGGAGGCAGTTCGGTGAAGATTCGGTTGGAAAAACCCGAACCGACGATCTATAAAGGTTGGGGAACGACAAATAAACGGTCCACTCTTTACAAAGATGTGGACGTGATGGCCGTTCCGGAAAAAGAAAATGTTCAAGCAACCGATGTTCTGAATATTTCCGCAAACATGGATTCGACGGGTCTTTTAACTTGGCAGGCTCCCGTGGGGGCATGGCGCGTTTATCGTATCGGACATGCATCCACAATGTCGGTTCCTCATCCGTCGCCCGACGAACTGATCGGAAAGACTTTTGAGGTAGATAAGATGAATCGGGAATTGAACGTGCATCATTGGCAAAATGTGTTAAATCCTTTAAGAGAGGAAATGAAAGAATACATCGGCGATTCATTCACGCATATTCTCATCGACAGTTACGAGGCCGAAGGTCAAGATTGGACTCCTTCGTTTCGCGAAGACTTTATGTCTCAAAAAGGATATGATCCGCTTCCGTGGGTTGCGTTACGGAAATTTGCGGGTGATCGTAACGATCTTCAAAAATTTTCCGAAGATTACAAGGAAGTGGTCAGCCGTCTTTTTATCGACAGAACTTGGACGACAGCAAGAGACATGATTCACGATGCCGGGTTGCAGATGTATTGGGAACCTTACTTCGGTCCTTTCGATATTTTCGAATCGACATCCATACCCGATGTTCCGATGTGCGAATATTGGACGAACAGCGCCGAGGTGATCACTCCGATCGTCGTAGAAGCGGCACATCATTACAAAAAACGTATCGTGGGCGTGGAAGCTTTTTCGGGCCGACCGGAGATCAGCAAGTACACGGAAGACCCCGCTTATTTGAAACATCCGACCGATGGCGCCTTTGTTTCGGGGGTCAATTGGTTGTTCATGAGTGCATGGACACACCAACCTTTCGGCGACCAATATAAACCGGGGTTGGGTATGGGATGGTGGGGAACGCATTTCGGAAGGCTCCAAACATGGATGAAACCCGCAAAAGCGTTTTTTACCTACATCACTCGTTGCCAAATGTTGTTGCAACAAGGCGAATTTGTATCTACTCGGAAAGACATGCTTCATCGAACCACTTCGGAAGCGGAAATATTTTTTGTCATCAATCCTTCAAAAACCGCTCGGGCGCAATCGTATTCTTTTCCCGTATCGGGCAGGATACCCGAATTATGGAGGGCCGATGACGCCACCATCCGGCGGACAAGTCGGTATGCGGAGCGAAATGATTCAATATATGTGGATTTAACGCTTGAACCGGATGAATCGGTGTTTGTGATCTTTCCGCGAAAAAAAGAAAACGGTTATTCGGCCTTAATCCTGCCGGAGATAAAAGTAGAAAAAGAAACGTTGCGCAATGCGGAAGGCCCTTGGAATGTATCCTTCGAGCCCGGATTGGGTCAACCGTTTCGTTTGGAACTTCCTCAATTAATTGATTTTTCCCAATATCCCGATCTGCAAGTAAAATATTTCTCGGGTAAAGCCGTCTACGAAAAAACGATTGCCATGGATGCCGCATCGCTCGGAAAAGATCGTCGCGTATTATTGGACCTCGGAGAATTACATGATATTGCCGAATTGACGATAAACGGACAAGATGCGGGAGTCTTATGGTATCCTCCGTACAAAACGGACATCACTCCGTGGCTGAAACAAGGAGATAACGCGATAAAGATAACCGTTACCAACAACTGGGCCAATCGGTTGATCGGAGACGAACAATATCCCGCCGATTTCGAATGGGGTCAAGATCGGGGCGTAAACATGGGCAGGGCCATGAAAGCCTTTCCCGATTGGTTCTTGAAGAACGAGCCGCGGCCTTCGGAACGAAAAACATTCAATATCTGGTATTATTATCGGAAAGATTCTCCGCTTCAACCGGCCGGGTTGATCGGTCCGGTAAGTATTGTCGAGCAGCAGGTAAAAGCATATTAACGTCATATTGTCAGCCGGTGTTCCACGCAAACCGATAAGCTTTAATTTCGGGACCTCCGAAGCTTTGAAAAATAGTTGAATTACATTTGTTGCATAACTTATCCGAACATTGGTTCGGATAAGTTATGCATTTTATTACTTTTGCATCAAAACCGTTACGTAACAATCATGAAAAAACACATCTTACCTTTATTGGTCGCCTGCTTACTTTTTGCTTGCAAAACGAATCAAAGCGATGTTCGATTAACAAATTTAACTTGCGAATATGTCATCAACCCCGTCGGTATCGACCATCCGGCGCCCTTATTGGGTTGGCAAATGTTTTCGGTGGAAAACGGAGCAGCGCAAACCGCTTATCGGATACTTGTGGCCGAAAGCCCCGAAGCGCTCGAGAAAAACACGGGTGATGTTTGGGACAGCGGCGAAGTTTGTTCCGAAAAAAGTCAAAACATATCGTATCGAGGCAACCCGCTCGTTTCGGGACAGTATTATTGGTGGAAGGTGCAAATTCGGGATCAACACGGGAAACTTACCGAGTGGAGCAGTCCCGCTTCGTGGTTGACGGGTTTGCTTTCGGAATCCGATCGACAAGGCGAATGGATATCTCAACGATACGCCGACGTATCACCCGAACGGGGTTTCATCGACTCGTGGAAAAAACCTGGCAGTTATAAAGCAACCGACACCTCGGCCGTTTATCTGCGTAAGAACTTCGATGTCGCCGAATCAATCAAAAAAGCAGTGGTATTCGTCAGCGGCTTGGGGTATTACGAATTGTACATCAACGGGAAGAAAGTAGGTGATCATGTGATGGCGCCGACTTTTACCGATTATCAACGGCAAGTCAATTATGCGACGTATGATGTAACGTCGTTTGCCGAAAAAGGGAAAAACGCGCTCGGCGTGATACTGGGCAACGGTTTTTACAACTCGCCCACCGAAGATTTATTCCAAATGGAAAAAGCCCGATGGAAAACGCCGCCGAAGTTGTGGCTTCAATTGGCAATCGAATATGCCGACGGACGTAAAGAAACGATCATTACCGACAACACGTGGACGTGCGGCAGCGGCGAAATCGTATTCAACAGCATCCGCGCGGGCGAAACCATCGACAAACGACAATTGCAAACGGGATGGAATCTCGCTTCGTTTGACGATTCGGGTTGGAAAAAAGCGGTAACGGTTCCCGCTCCAATCGGTCGACTCAGAGCCGAATACATGCCGCCGATGAAAGTGACCCAAAGCATCCGACCGGAAAATATCACCGAGCCGCAAAAAGGTGTTTATCTGGTTGATTTCGGGAAAAACATCACCGGTTGGATATCGCTGAAAGTAACCGGAAGCAAAGGACAACGCATTCAATGCGACCACAACGAAGCGTTGAACGACGACGGCACGCTGAACACCAAGTACAGCACCACGCATACGGGAGGTCGTTTTCAAAGAGAAATCTTTATCTTAACCGGTGAGGGGGAAGAATTCTTCGAACCGAGATTCACGTACCACGGGTTTCGTTATGTTCAAATACGCGGATTGAAGGATAAGCCTTCGCCGGACGATATCACGGCCAAAAGCGTTCACACCGCTTTGGACACGATCGGCCGATTCACATGCTCCGACGAGCCGTTCAACAACATGCAACAAGCGATACAACGCACTTTGATGAACAGCATACATGGCATGCCCGCCGAAGAACCCACCCGCGAAAAAATGGGCTGGACGTTGGATGCCGGGGATGCTATGGAAGCGTATTTGTACAATTTCGATGCGATCAATGCATATAAAAAATCGTTGCAGGATTTCATGGATGCTCAAGAGCCTTCGGGACATATCGCGGCGATTGTTCCCACCAACGGCTGGTCTTATGCATTGCCTTCGGGAAAGCCCATATATTGGGACGACCCGTGGTGGGGAGGTTCCATATTTATCATTGCCGACGGATTGTTCCGATTTACGGGGGATACGGCCGTCATTGCACATGCCTTCGATGCGTTGAAAGGGTACGTCGATTTTCTGACGACCACGGCGAAGAACGACACGCTCGATTGGTCGTTGGGCGATTGGCTCGATTTGACACACGGTTCGAAAGGCGTTGGTCCGGGATTGACGCCCGTGACGCAAACATCCACGGCGGGGTATTGGTGGATGAACGAACGCGTGTCCGCATATGCACGCATGCTCGGGAAAAATGCTTTGGCAGACGAATACGCGAAAAATGCGCAACGAATCAAATATAATTTCAATCGGGTTTTTCTTGACGAAACCACCGGATGGTACTATGAGGGCTCTCAAACGGCGCAAGCGTTGCCGCTGTTTCTCGGAATGGTTCCCGAGAACATGAAAGCAAAAGTGGAGGAAAAGCTGATCGAAGCGGTGGAAAGATTTGATGATCATATTTCGGCCGGGTTTATCGGCACCAATCCCCTGTTGAATTATTTGGCGTCGAACGGACAGGCGGACAGAGCCTTTCGAATCGTCGGGCAGAAAGACACTCCGGGATGGTTACATATGGTACGCGATGCGAAAAGCACCATGGGCGAAAACTTGAATGCCAAAGGGTATGGCAGCGGACATCATCCTTACGGTTCGTGCGTCGGATTTTTTCTTTTCAAATACATGGGCGGCATCAGACCCGACGAAACACAACCGGGATTCAAGAATTTCATCATTGAACCTTTGTTCGTTCCCGAAATGGAAAATATTTCCGTAAAAACCGCTTCGTTGTATGGAACAACGGAATCGTCGTGGAAAAGGGAGAACGACCGTATCAAGCTTCGCATTGTTATCCCGGGTAACACAACCGCCGAACTCTTGTTGTCCGAAGCGTTTTTTACAAAGGGGATCAAAGGCGACGGGAAAAAGTTGGCCGAGAAAGCGACCGACAAACCTTTCGGAAAGAAGGGGTTGATGTTGCGCTCGGGAACCTATGAATTCGAATTGATTCCTTAACATTCAAAACGACCCGTCATCATGCGCATAAAATCTTTTCTTCCGGCGATACTTCTTTTATTCGCGGTTTCGGGAATCGGGAAAGTTTTTTCTCAAGAACCGATCAGACTGTATCCGTACCGATTTGATCCGCGAAAACATCCGGACGAAGCCCGACATTACGTGAAATCGCCCGATATTTCCATGTTCGGCAACAAGATGCAGTTCATTGCGCTTCGCGACTTGACGGGAAATTATAAAGAACGCATGGATCAATGGATCGACAAGGATAAGTTGGGCAACATTCTGTGGCCGTCATACGAACATCTTTATTTGGATAATTTGAAAGATGTGGTTGCCGAGATCCGGAAACGTCGGTTGTATTTGTTCGATATCTGGGGATATGTGCCGGGGTCGGGACCGGGCGGATATTGGCAACAGTTTGTCGTACCCGACGGTGCATTGGAATTATTTCAAAACGAACTCGGAGATCATTGGTTGGGAATGGACAACGGGGAACAGGATGGTCGCTACGTTGCCGATTTCGCCCCGTTCGTATATCCTTCGGGCGGGGATCGAAAACAACAGTACTTCAATTTCCAACGCCACTTTCAAAAGATGGGCGACGAATTGGGGAACAAAATGGCAACGTTGATTTCGCTTAATTTCGGACATTATTTCTTGAAAGAAGGAATTTACACCTTGGCGGGAGCCGAAACGGCGCAGGCATTACCCAACTCGCAAATATATTATTCTTACATCCGCGGCGCCGGGAAACAATACGGCGTCAATTGGTTCGGCAATGCTTCGGTATGGAATCGTTGGGGATACAAAACGTATGATTCGAATGCGATCAGTAACGAAGCGGGAATCGTGATCGGAGGGCCCGAGAAAGGAACCTCCCTCTCTCTTCTGAAAAGGCTGATGTACAATCACGTGATGTATAATTGCGTGGCTGCGGGGTTCGAAGGTTCCATGCGGATAGATGAAGGTAAACTGAGCCCGATCGGAAAGATACAACAAGATGCCGTTCAATGGGTCGAAAAGCACGGCGACCCCGGTGTGATGTACACTCCCGTGGCCGTGATGAACGATTTCTTTTCAGGATGGTCGTTTCCCCGCAATTTATATTCGAAAGACGCATACAAAGTATGGGGTAACTTACCGTATGAAACACCCGATTATTTGACGGATAACGTACTGGATGTTTTGTATCCCGGTTATCGCGATGCTTCCTATTACCAAGATGAGCGTGGTTTTATTGCCCCGACTCCGTACGGCGACATTGCCGACTGTTTGTTGAGCGATGTTTCGTTGTGGGTTTTGAGACAATACCCGGTGTTGGTGGTTGCGGGAGAACTACAACCGGGCTTGGAGATCAACGATAAACTGGAAAATTACGTCAAAGCGGGCGGACATTTGGTGATCACGGCCGGCTCGTTGAAAAACATGCCTCACGGCATTGCCGGGATCAGAACCGACGGCAAAACGATTCTTTGCAACGGCTCCGTTTCGTATAACGGAACCGATATCCCGGAAACAACTTCTTTTGTTTTGG
>JAVBNP010000184.1:0-2576 GCA_031551455.1 Bacteroidales bacterium
ATTTTTTATATCAAAATCGTCGAGTTTGGCACATAATTTGTGTTTACTATCCGTGAACAAACGTTCATTGTTTTATGAAGGACCGTAAGGAATACATATTGGAAAAAGCATTCGACGTATTCATGAGTACCGGATACGACAGCGCTTCCATCACCGTGCTGCAAAAAGAGTTAGGCATGTCGCGCGGAGCCATGTATCGGTATTTCAAAAGCAAGGATGAACTGTTCATCGCGGTCATTGACAAATATGTAATCGGGCTGATCGACCGTTTCAGACCGAAAGTTGCCGAAGATTTAACGTTGGTCGAGATGATAGAAGACCTTTATCGTTATCAAAAACGGATCATGATCGCGCTCGACAAGCAGAATCTTAAACATCGGTTTCTGAATTTCACCGCGCTGATCATACAGGCGGCCAAGCATTACCCCGGAGTCATCGAAAAGATGGAAACGGTAAAAACCGAAAGTTTGAGGTTGTGGAAAAAGGCAACCCTCAACAGCTTGGAAAAAGATGAAATACGCGCCGATATACGGGTTGACATCATTGCCGGTTTTTTCTCGGCGGGATCAACTAATCCCGAAATGGTCGATCATGACCATGAAAAGAATTTCTCGCAACGCGCCGAGACTTGGAAGCGGGATATGGAGTATTTGTACAGTTTAATTAAAAAATAGCGTTTTTTTTGCGTATCGAGTGAACAATTGTTCACTTCTTTTTAAACCAAATGGTGAACGATTGTTCACAACAAAAAATTAAAAATCAATCGGATAAAGTGTCAAACATCATGAAAAAGTCGGCAATAGTGTTCTTCATTTCAATCTTCGGGATTGCCTCGTCAAAAGCGCAGGACATCAATGCCGGTTTTAAGGTTGAGGCCGGCATATCGAACTTTATCATGTCGCATACCTACGATGTCGAAAGCAAAGCGAAGTTTGGAACAAGTTTCGGCGGATTCATGAAAATAGATATCTGCGAGCATTTTGCGGTACAACCCGAATTGTTGTTGCGTTACAAATCGAGCGAAATAAGATCGTCGGAAGGAACAAGCGATTTCGAATGTTGGGGCGTTGATATGCCCGTGTATGCGATGGGATCGCTGAACGCAGGCAAGGGTATGTTTTATGCGGGAATCGGGCCGTATATCGGTTGCGGATTCGGAGCCAAGTTTAAAATGAGCGATATCGACCTGTACGAAGATGAATATTTGCGACGTTTGGATTTCGGAGGAGGAGCCATGATCGGTTACGAATTTGGTTTCGGCTTGCAGATCAATGCGGGTTATAAGATCGGAGTGGTGAACATGCTCGATATTGAGGGCAAAGCAAAGATGCTTCCGCAAACCGTTAATTTGGGAATCGGATTCAGATTTTAAATTTTTTTCTCTATGCACATACCGATCAGTATGATAATTAAAAGCGAGAAGTTTTAAAATGTATTTATCAGTTTGAAAATCAATAATATTAAATAAAAACAATCAAATAACCATCATGAAAAAGAGATTTATCATACCGGCTGTTATCATCGCATTGATTGCGACTCCGAAAATGTCCGGGCAAACTTCGCTCACACTGCACGAATGCGTGCAAATGGCCGTCGATCAAAACATCAACGTGGATAAGGCTCGGTTGGATAAGGAAAAGAGCGCGTATAAGGTAACCGAAACACGTTCGTCGTATCTGCCGCAGGTACGCGGTTCGGGATCGTTCCAAAACAACGTGAAGCTGCCGGTAACCATGCTCCCCGGCGATTTCTTGGGACAACCCGGCTCGTATATCCCGTTGAAAATGGGGATTCGTTATAACACATCGGTGGGCGTGTCGGCAAGTCAGGTGCTTTACAACCAAACGGTGATTACGGGCACCAAACTGTCGAAGAAAGCCTATGAACTGAGTGATTTTAATTTCTAAAAGACACGCTATGGCTTGGCGCAGGATGTTGCTCAATTGTTTTTCTTGGCGCAAACGACTGCACGTCAGAAAGAACTCGTGAAAGAAAATATCGAACGTATCGAAAAATTGGCCAATATATCTAAATTGGTGGTGGACAACGGTATGGGACGTCGCGTGGATTATGATCGCGTTCGGGTGAATCTCGAAAATCTGAATACCGAATTGAGCAATACCGAAGCGTTGCATCTGCAACAGTTGAATATGATTAAGTATATGCTCGAAATGCCGCTCGAAACGGAAATCGTGCTTACCGACACCGTGTCGATGCCGTTGTTGGCTTCCGTTCCCGTTGAAATGACCGATTTTTCGGGACGCACCGATATTCGTATGTTGGCCGGGCAACGGGACATCGCATTGATGAGCGAAAAGCTGGAGCGCAGCAAGTATCTGCCGTCGTTGGCCGCTTTCGGACAATGGAGCTATGCCGGTATGCGCAACAATTTCGGCGATTATTTCAAAGACGGCCCGATGAGCAATTGGTACAGTTCGGCAGCTATCGGTTTGACACTCAATGTTCCTATTTTCAACGGATTGGAAAAGCGTTCGAAGGTGCAACAGGCTAAAATCGATTATCAAAAATCGACCTTGGTGCTTGATAATACGCAACAATACTATCAAGTGAATTAC
>JAVBNP010000247.1:0-4664 GCA_031551455.1 Bacteroidales bacterium
AATTTTTCTCAATGTTCCCGTTTATTGCCTCAATTTGGGCTATTGCTACTCTCATTTTGTTATATTTAAATTCTTTAATTGTATTAATTGGACTTGTTGTCCACCAAGTTGTCAAGCTGACACCCAGTCATATAATAGTTTTACCGATTTTGCCGTACCACGGAATGCAGCAGATTCAACGCTGCGGTTGACGTGCGTTGTATGTTGTTTTCGCGATTGTTGCCGAAGTGCAGCAATTTTGCTTCGGTATGTGACGCCGATGCAGCGGCGATCCAAATCGTACCGACGGGTTTGTCGGGAGTGCCGCCCGACGGGCCTGCAATTCCCGAAGTTGCGATACCGTAATCCGTATTCATCAGTTTTCGAACATTTTCGGCCATTTGTGTCACCACTTCTTCGCTGACGGCTCCGTGCCGATCAATGTCGGCCGGGTTTACGTTCAGCATTTTTATCTTCACATCGTTGGCGTATGCAACCACCGAGCCTTTGAAATACACGGAACTTCCCGATATGGATGTCAAAAGGCGGGAAATATTTCCACCCGTGCAGCTTTCGGCTGTTGCAACGGTTTTTCCGTTTTCCGTCAACAATCGGGCTATCAATTCTTCAATCAACTCATCGTTTTCACTCAATAAATGTTCACCCAAAACGGGACGCAACTTATCGATTTCGTTTTCCGTCAATGACATAAGTGCCTCTCTGTTGTTGCCGAAAGCGGAAAGCCTCAATCGGATGACTCCAGAGGACGGTAAATAGGCGAGTTTGATTTCCGAAGGTAATTTATTTTCCCAATCTTCGATCAGCAAAGCCAATGCCGATTCG
Organism: Bacteroidales bacterium; assembly: GCA_031551455.1. Taxonomy (GTDB): domain Bacteria; phylum Bacteroidota; class Bacteroidia; order Bacteroidales; family UBA4181; genus JAIRLS01. The sequence goes on from JAVBNP010000247.1 coordinate 823, forward strand.
GGGATTCCCGTAACCAACAGCGTATGATGCAAAATAACGTCTTTATCGAAATGTTGTCGTAATCGCGGCAAAATCTCATCCGTCATCATGGTTTTCATTTCGAACGGCACGCCCGGCATGGAGATATAAATTATCCCGTCTTTCTCGAACCACATTCCGGGCGCCGTACCGCAACTGTTGCGAATCACGGTGCATCGCGACGGCACTTCGGCCTGTTTTGCGTTCAACGAATTCATCGCAATACCGCGTGCTGCCGTCATGGTTTCAATATATCGGAGCGTTTCGACATCGACCATCAACTTGTCGTTTGTGTATTCCGCCAATGCGGCTTTGGTGATATCGTCCTTGGTGGGCCCCAAACCGCCCGTAATCAATACCAATCGTACCCGTTCCGATGCTTCTTTCAATGCCGTGAGGATGTGTCGGCGATTGTCCGAAACGGACGTAATTTGCAACACGCTCAACCCGATCTTGTTCAGCTCTTTGGCAATGTACGCCGAATTGGTATCGATCACTTGTCCGATCAACAATTCGTCTCCGATGGTAATGATTTCTACGTTCATATAGTTAACCGATCTTCAATAAAACGTCAAAAGTACTAAAATATCCCGATGTCTCGCGAGAGGATACGTTACGTAAAAAACGCCAAAACGAGGCATTCGGTTGATGATGAAGTTTCGATAATTTGTTATTACCTTTGTTCCATGCAATCAAGTCGTTTGATCATGAGTTTTTTCGTCGGCGATCGGAAAAGTTATCAATAACATGCGTCGCCAAACACATACCGTACATATTGGCGATATACCGTTGGGAAGCGGTTATCCCGTTAGGTTGCAGTCAATGACCAATACCGATACCATGGATACCGAAGCTACGGTAGCCCAAACCATTCGCATCATCGAAGCGGGCGGCGAATATGTTCGCATTACCGCTCCCGGCGTTCGCGAAGCCGAACATTTGGCCGTCATTAAAAAAGAATTGCATCGTTGCGGCTACCGCAATCCGTTGATTGCCGACATTCATTTTAATCCGAAAGCCGCCGAAACGGCTGCCCGTATTGTGGAAAAAGTACGGATCAATCCGGGAAATTATGTCGATAAAAAATCATCCGCGGCGGTAACGTATACCGATACCGAATATGCCGCCGAGTTGGAGCGAATACACGGGCGGTTATTGCCGTTGATTAAAATATGCCAACAATACGGTACCGCTGTTCGTATCGGCAGTAACCACGGATCGTTGAGTGACCGCATCGTAAACCGTTACGGCGATTCGCCGGAAGGCATGGCGGAATCGGCGATGGAATTCCTGCGAATTTTCGAAGCGGAACAATTCCGACAAGTTGTGTTGTCGATGAAAGCCAGCAATGTACGTGTGATGATCGAATCGACCCGTTTGTTGGTCGAGCGCATGGCGCGGGAAAACATGTTTTATCCGTTGCATTTGGGTGTAACCGAAGCCGGAGAAGGAGAGGACGGCCGCATTAAATCGGCTGCGGGCATCGGCACGTTGTTAGCCGAAGGTATCGGCGATACGATACGCGTGTCGTTGACCGAACCGCCCGAAGACGAAATACCCGCGGCAAAAGAAATCGTAAGCTATTGTGTTCGAGATTCGAAGATTGCGGATAAAAAACAGATACCCGTTTTTTCGGGAAAAGAAGCGATCGACGCTTCCGTTGTTTGGATTAAAGAGGATTATCGAGTCCTTGAAAATATTCGTTTGGTGAATTTGAACGATTTTTCACCGCCGCATCACCCGGAAGATTTTAAATCCCTTTTTTCCGAAGACGATTTTCCGGCGTTGGTTTTCGAGAAAACTTATCCCGGCGATTCCTTCGAACGTATTTGTATTCGGGCGGCTTGCGATTTTGCTCCTCTTTTCATGGAAGGACTCGGGGTCGGGCTTCGAATAAAAACACCCGATTTGCATTCCGATGATGCGGGGCGAAATCCCGACGAAGAAATTGCGTTGTCCGTATTGCAAGCCTGTCGATTACGTATGAGCAAACCCGAATATATATCCTGTCCTTCGTGCGGACGTACGTTGTTTGATTTGCAAAGCGTTGCCGCTCGAATAAGACTACGTACGGCACACCTGAAGGGATTGAAAATCGGTATTATGGGCTGTATCGTGAACGGGCCCGGTGAAATGGCTGACGCCGATTACGGTTATGTGGGAACGGGTCCCGGAAAAGTTACGTTGTACCGACAACGCAATCCGATAAAACGCAACATTCCCGAAGATCAAGCCGTTGAAGAACTCGTAAAACTGATCAAAGAAAACGGAGATTGGAAAGAACCCGACCATGCGGCATAAATTGTGTGTAAAGTTTAATTTGTTTTACAAAATATCAAACCTATTAGGTTTCAAAAACCTAATAGGTTTTAATTGGTTTTGAAATTATTTATTGAAATCTGTATAAAATCCGATAACAAACATGCAAAAACCTTCCATACCGAAAGGAACTCGTGATTTCACGCCCGCCGAAACGGTAAAACGCAATTATATTTTCGATACCATCAAAACCGTTTTTCGACGGTTCGGGTTTCAGCCGATTGAAACGCCCGCCATGGAAAACCTTTCGACCCTGCTCGGTAAATACGGAGAAGAAGGAGATAAATTGTTGTTTCGCATTCTGAATTCGGGCGATTTCCTTTCGGATGTCGGTGAATCCGATTTGCGGGAGAAAAATCCGAATCTGTTGTCGACGAAAATATGCGAAAAAGGTCTGCGTTACGATTTAACCGTGCCGTTTGCCCGTTTTGTGGTGCAACATCAAAGCGAAATCGGTTTTCCGTTCAAACGATATCAAATTCAGCCGGTATGGCGTGCCGATCGTCCCCAAAAAGGTCGTTACCGCGAGTTTTATCAATGCGATGTCGATGTAGTCGGCAGCAACTCACTGCTCAACGAAGTCGAATTGCTGCAAATCATTGCGGATGTCTTTCACGCATTAAATATTCGCGTATCGGTAAAATTGAACAATCGGAAGATATTGAGCGGAATTGCCGAGTTGATCGGCCGAGCCGATAAGATAACGGATATTACCGTCGCCGTCGATAAACTCGAAAAAATAGGAATCGACAAGGTAAATGAAGAATTGTTGTCGCGAGGATTGCCGCAAAGCGCCATCGATGCATTGCAACCCGTGCTGATGCTTTCGGGAAACAATCGCGAAAAACTCGATCGATTGGATCAACTGTTTGCTGTCGGCAATGTCGGACGAGTCGGGACACAAGAAATACGTACAATTCTCGACTATGTCGATTCGTTACAGATCGATGTTCCGGTGGAGCTTGATTTGACGCTTGCCCGCGGATTAAATTATTACACAGGCACCATTTTCGAAGTAAAGGCTTTGGATGTTCAAATAGGCAGCATTTGCGGCGGCGGGCGTTACGATAATTTGACGGGTATATTCGGTTTGCCCGATGTGTCGGGTGTCGGTATTTCCTTCGGAGCCGATCGGATATACGACGTTCTGACGCAATCGAATGCTTTTCCCGACGGGTTGGAACAAACAACCCGCTTGTTGTTTCTCAATTTCGGTCCGAACGAAGAAAAATATGCGTTGAACCTTTTAAGCAAGGCGCGTATCCTCGGAATCAATGCCGAAATATACCCCGAAGCCGCCAAAATCAAGAAACAAATGGCTTACGCCGACGGAAAAAATGTTGCGTATGTGGCCATGATCGGTGAAAACGAAATGGCCGATCATCGGATCAGCTTAAAAAATATGATTACGGGGGAGCAACGATCGGTGTCGTTTGAAGAAATGATTGAAATAATCGGATAAGCAAAAACGTAAAAATCGGCATGTACATTGTTACATGCCGATT
>JAVBNP010000287.1:0-6984 GCA_031551455.1 Bacteroidales bacterium
TTTTTTTACTTACTATTTTTTTTTAAAAATTAATCCGCTAACCAAACATTTCTTTTTTGCTTAATCCCGTTTTCTATTACATGTAAAAAAACGACTCTTCTTTATCGAAAATATTTGCTTTTTGCAGTCAGAATCAAATTTTTTACGACATAACCGCTCCGTTGTTTTGCGACGCTTCCGGTGACGGTATTATTGCTTATCTGTCGGGAGCCGGATTCAGGATGGGCGCCGAAGATAAACTCGAAATGAATGAAAATTTCGCACCCGACAAAGACTACGGAGAATTGTTGGGCCATTCCATTTATTTCTACTCGAAAGATGTCGGTAAACCGGTGCAATTTACGGCTCCCGAGTATGCGTTAAAAGATATTACCAAAATACCCAGATTGGAAAATATCAATTCAAAAGAGCACGGATGCAAATACTGGTGGTTGGAATACGGAGGGAATTTGGATACGGTACACGATACCGAGAAAATAAAATGGGAATTATGGAGTGTTGTATACGGAGTGTGGGATCATATCAAAAATTCGGGAAAATACCAAGACGTTGAAAATCTCACGCTGGAATGGGTGGGGCTTATTCCCGGAAAACGTGAGAGCAGAAGGTTCGAGGGATATTATATGCTCACACAGAATGATATCGTTCAACAGCACCGGTTTGATGATACCGTTGCATACGGCGGATGGGCAATCGATTTACACCCCGCTGAAGGTGTTTACAGCGAAAAAAGCGGGTGTTCTCAATACCATGCTAAAGGTATTTACGAAATACCGTTACGATGCTATTTGAGTAAAGATATAACCAACCTCTTTTATGCGGGACGCATCATCAGCACCTCGCATGTGGCTCACGGTTCTTCGCGTGTGATGGCTACATCGTCGCTTGGTGCACAGGCTGTCGGAATATCGGCCGCATATTGCTTGGAGAAAAAAATAACTCCCGTCGATTTATTACGGAAAGAACATTTCGATGAAATACAAAACAAACTGAATCTGCGAGGTCAAAGTATACCGTTCAAACCCATCGATTTAAAAAAGAATCTTGTTCGTGATGCAAAAATCGATGTTTCATCCGTCTTAGTATTGGACGAGCTGTCGTTTGACGACGGCTTTATTGATTTGAATTTTTCCGCGGCTCAGATGCTTCCCATGAAAAAGGATGTTAAATATCAATTTGAAATTGAGGTTGATGTCTTAAAATCGACAACGCTCGAAATCGAGTTACGATATTCCGTTAAACCCGAAAACCATACTCCCGAAATAATCGCGGAACATTTGGATATCCGGCTTCATTCGGGTAAACAGAAAGTAAATTTTGCGTTTAACGAATCTCTGCCGACGGATCAATATGGATTTGTGACATTTCTGAAAAACGAAAATATTTGTCTTAACGTAAGCAATAAACGGTATACCGGTATCGTTTCCGTATTTAATAAATTTAACGAAGCCGTCAATAACCACGGAAAACAAATACCTCCCGAAGGGAGCGGATTTGACGGTTTTGAATTTTGGTGTCCCGAGCGGCGTCCTTCAGGAAAAAATATTTCCATGAAAATCCGCCCCGGGATAGATGCTTTTGGCATACAGAATCTATTTTACGGTTATACACGACCATCTTTTTTTCCCAATGCTTGGGTTGCTTCTTTGCGTGACCTTTACCCCGCAATCAGCATCAATTGGGCAAAACCGATAACGGTAAATTGTATCTGCCTCTACTTGGATACGGATTTTGATCATCCGATGGAATCGGTGCAAATGGGACATCCGGAAAACGTGATGCCCTTTTGTGTCCGAAATTATCGGATTACGACAAATACCGGAAAAATTCTTGTGGAAAAAACGGAAAATTATCAAACCATCAATCGGATACTTCTAAAAAAACCTGAAACCTTAACAGGTTTGTCAATCGAGTTGGAACATCCGTCGGTACATGTTCCCGCATCGGTATTTTATGTATATGTCGAATAACCTTAAAAATAACAATATCATGGAATAAAAATAAAAAGCAGAGTCATTTCAGCGAATTACGGACAAACCGTTCAATTTTTAATCAATTAACACATCATGAAAAATATTTATGTTCTACTATTAATAGGCTTGGGTTTTCTCGGCTTTTCGGAAGCCCAAGCACAAAAAGTCGTCAGTGGTACCATCACTGAAAGCAGCGGGTCTCCCTTGCCCGGTGCAAATGTTGTCATCAAAGGGACTACCACCGGGGTCGTTACGGATTCCGAAGGTAGATATACCATTAATGTTCCCGGTGAAAATACCGTTTTGGTTTTTTCGTTTATCGGATTTGCAACCCAAGAAAAGACGGTCGGAAGCGATAAAAACCTCAATATCGTTCTTTCCGAAGACAGCCAAGCAATAGAAGAAGTTGTTGTTGTCGGCTACGGTGTCCAGAAAAAGGTGACCGTAACCGGAGCTGTATCATCGGTAAAGGGCAGTGACCTTCTCAAATCACCGGTTCCAAACCTTTCATCGGCATTAACCGGCAGGACATCCGGGGTTATGACCATGCAAAATTCGGGACAACCCGGGAAAGATGCCGTTAAAATCCGTGTCAGGGGAATGGGGACTCTAACGGACGATTCGGCCGGTCCGCTTATTTTGGTGGACGGTATCGAACGTTCGTTTGATCAGATTGATGCCAATGAGGTGGAATCGATATCCGTCTTGAAAGATGCATCGGCCACGGCCGTTTACGGTATCCGTGGCGCCAACGGTGTAATTATCGTTACTACCAAAAAAGGATCGGAAGGTCCGGCACATGTAAATTATAACGGAAATTTTTCGATTCAAACGCCCACGCGTTTGCCTAAATTTCTGGACGGCTATAATTTTGCCCGACTGTTTAATGAGGCATTACTCAACGATGACCCCAATTCTGCCCTCATTTTTACGGACACGGAATTGCAAAAGTTCAAAGACGGAAGCGATCCGTTATTTTATCCGAATACGGATTGGTTAGATTTGTGCTTGAAAGATCATGCCTATCAAACCCAACATAATATCAATGTTAACGGAGGAACGAAAAATGTAAAATATTTTGTTTCGTTGGGTTACATGAACCAAGGCGGTCTTTTCAAAGAATTTCAAGAAGCGAGCCACATCAGTAACAACAATACTTATAACCGTTACAATTTCCGTTCGAACATCGATATTAACGTAACGCCGTCGACATTGGTGTCTTTCCAATTGGGCGGATATTCGGGACTCAGAAATTCTTCAAAGGGTTTGGAAGATACAGAATTGGGCGATTCTTTTTTCACGGGACTGCTTGATTCGGCTCCGACCGCTACGATCGGGTATTATGAAGGTAAAGTGATTACCTTGGATCGTTCCGGTAATCGGAACGTTATTTCGGCGCTGACCAATGGTTTTGCCGATACGCAAACCAATGATCTGAATGTCAATCTCGGGATTACCCAAAAATTGGATTTTTTGCTTAAGGGATTGCAGTTTAGGGCAAAAATAGCTTATGACAATAATTATTATCGTCGACGGGCATTTGAAAGAAATATGATTACGTATACCCCCATCAGGTTGGAACCCGTAGCTCCCGCAACCGAAGGAGAAATTGTTTTTCGACCCAACGGCGAAATTTCCGACATTGTGGGCGATCCGAAGATTGTTTACGGACGTGGACGTCAGTTCTACATGGATTGGGGATTGGAATACAACAATTCATTCGGCGATCACAATGTTGGCGCTTTGTTGCTCTACAACCAGAAAAAACGATGGTATCACGGTATGTCTTATCCCGGAGTCCCCATCGGATATCAAGATTGGGTCGGACGCGTGACCTACAACTACCTGTACAAATATTTGGTTGAGTTCAGTATAGGACGTAACGGTTCCGAGAATTTCCCGAAAGAAAATCGATTTGGTTGGTTTCCGGCCGTTTCCGTGGGATGGATTCCGACAAACGAAACATTCATTAAAAATGCAATCGGGACAAATGTATTGTCATACATGAAATTACGCGCATCTTACGGTGAAGTGGGTAACGATAAATTGGGTAATGCTCGGTTCATGTATTTTCCTGCCGAATATATCCTTCCGACCTCTGGATCTAAAGGATATGGCGTGCTCGGTGAAGATCCCGTGAAATTATACGGATACTATGAAGGAAAATCGGGAAATCCGAAAGTGACTTGGGAACGTGCCAAAAAATTGGATTTGGCCGTCGATCTCCGATTTTTCAAAGATCAATTGAATTTCACTTTTGATTATTTCACGGAGGACAGGAACAACATTTTGACCGCCCGAAATACACTTCCCAGCTATGTGGCTGTGGTTATGCAGGATGCGTACAATATAGGGCAGGTGAAAAATCACGGTTTTGAATTTGAGGCCGGTTGGAACAGCAATATCGGTGATTTTAATTATTGGGTCAACGGTAACTATTCTTTTGCCCGCAACGAAATTGTTTTTATGGACGAGGCGATTAACTTGAAATATCCCAATTTGAATAAAACGGGACTTCGGGTCGGAGAACAATTCGGTTATGTATTCGACGGATTTTTCAACACGCCGGAAGAGGTGGATAAAGCGCCGTTGTATTTCGGCAAAAAGCCGGCATTGGGCGATACAAAGTATGCGGATGTTACCAATGATGGGGAAATTAACCAAAATGACCAAAAAGCAATCGGGTATCCGAGGTTTCCCGAAGTATTTTACGGATTTTCGGCCGGGTTCAGCTATAAAGGTTTCGATTTTAATGTCCTGTTCCAAGGCGCAGCCAATGCTTCCGTTTTTATTACCGACCGGCTCTATAAACCGTTTGCAACGTTTGGTTCCGCCCTCGACATTACCGAAAATCGTTGGTATGCCGATGATCCGAACAAAAACGTTAATGCCTCCTTTCCCAAGTTGACGGTCAGTTACGGCAGCGATCAAAATTACAACAACTCCACCTTGAATTTGAAAGATGCTTCGTATATCCGCTTGAAAAACATCGAACTGGGATATACTTTCCATGTATGGAAAATCGAAAGTATCCGTCTGTTTCTTTCCGGACAAAACCTTTACACTTGGGATAAATTGAAAATTGTCGACCCGGAAGGAACTGCCGGCAGGGGGATGCAATACCCCCAAATGAGAGTATTTAATGTCGGCTGTCGCGTCAATTTCTAAGTACAATTCATTTATTCGAAAGATATGAAAACAATAAAAATATTCATCGGATGGGCATGCCTCATAGCTTTGATTCATTTCAATTCCTGCGATAACTATTTGGAAATGCCGGAACAAGCGGGGATGAACCGAGATTCCGTTTTTGCCACTTATCGTAATACCGAAAAGTATCTGTACGATTTATACAGAGATGTTCCCCGAATTTTATTGGACTGGTCAACCATTACGGTTAATTTAAACGGACCTTCCCGTACCGCGTTAACCGACGAAGCCGGCGCTCTTGCCTTGCAAAGCGCATACAGTCCGCACAAAGTATATGCCGGAAACGTCACTTCCACTTGGTTTACCAAAAGTACCGGAGAGGATTGGTACGATTTGCACTGGGGTTCCATTCGCCGTAATTGGGTTATGTTGGAGAATATCGATCGCGTACCCGATGCCACTCAGGCGCAGAAAGACCGAATCAAAGGAGAATGCAAAACATTGATTGCCCTCGAATACTTCGAGATGTGGAAACGTTACGGCGGACTTCCCCTCCTCAAACAAAGCCTTGAAGCGTCCGAATATCCCGTTATCGTTCGCAGTTCGGTTGAAGAAGTATATAATTACATCATTCAATTGTGCGACGAAGCCATAGCCATTCCCGATTTTCCCGCTAAGGTGACCAACCCCATTGAATTCGGCCGTGCCACAAAAGCTTTGGCTTACGGGTTGAAAGCCAGAACGATGCTTTATGCAGCCAGTCCGTTGTTCAACACCGCAACGCCTTATATGGATTTCGGTGAAAACAACAAATTGATCTGTTTCGGGAATTATGACATCAATCGGTGGAAAAATGCCCGCGATGCGGCTAAAGCGGCCATTGATTTTTGCGAAAGCAACGGATACGCCATTGTCAATAATGCAGGTATTGATAAAAACTACGTGACGGCTTCTTGTTTCCGCCCCAAAGACGGGAACAGCGAAATTATTTTCGGCACCTGCTTTTCTGTCGACCAATCCGGAAATTTGCGGTATTGGTGGATGTTTCGCGGACGCGGAGGCGGCGCTGCCGCAAACCAGCCGACACATAATGCCGTTGAATTTTACTCGAACCGCGACGGAAGCAAAGTAAATTGGGATAATGGTATTATCACCACACCCCCGAATGAACCGACGTTTCCGTATAAAAATTTGGATCCTCGTTTTCACCAAACCATTGTTTATAACGGTTGTGCGTGGTATACCAACCCCGACATGATTGTTCAATTCTATGATGCGGCTCCCGGAAGCGGTATCAGCAACGGGCAGGAAAGCAGAACTACCGCTCGGACGGAATATTATTACGGGTTCAGAAAATACCTCACCAATTACGAAAAATCGGCTGCCGGTTTTTATCCGATGCATCCCATCATGCGCTTGGGCGAGATGTATTTGATATACGCCGAGGCAAGCAATGAATACGAAGGGCCTCGGGATCAGGCCTTCAACTATATGGATGCGATTCGTACCCGTTCGGGAATGCCTGTAATGGATCGAACTATCGGCCAAGACGAATTTCAAGATCTCATCAAAGCCGAACGTGCCGTGGAATTGTTGGCGGAAGACCATCGTTATTTTGATTTGAAAAGGTGGAAAGAACCCGAAAAGATGCTCAAGATTTACAATGTTAACATCCTAAAACATGCTAACGGTACGTACACCTATGAAAAGTACCTGCATCAAACCCGTTTGTGGTTTGAGTGGTGGTATTTGCATCCTTTTCCGTACGAGGAAGTGAATAAAAATTACGGGTTGATTCAAAATCCCGGATGGTAACAGTTTTTAACTTAAATATATATTACAGTGAAAAATACTGATCAAT
>JAVBNP010000249.1:0-16342 GCA_031551455.1 Bacteroidales bacterium
AGTTTTTACAATTTTGTTTGCGGCCTGTACTGTCAATGCCCAAACCATCGAAGAAAACAAAACGGATGAATTTACGGGCAAAAGTATTGTGCGAACATCATGGGAACGAATAGTTTCTCAAATGAAAGGTACAATGTATTGCAGAATCTCAAAAATCAACGATTTTTATTATCTTGATGTCAAATTCAGTGATGGAAGTGTGTTGGCAATAGCAGATAAAGCAGAAATGATGTTCAAACTGACTTCGGGTGAAATCATCACAATGAAGTCTATTGCACATGTCATAGCTTCCAAAGGAGCGGGGGCCGTCGGTTTCAGCGGAAGTCAAGCTTGGGGTGTCCAAGTATCGTATACATTACCCGGCGGCAATCGTTTTGATGAACTTGAAAAGGATCAAGTCGAAAAAATCAGAATCTATTTTACGGATGGATACAAGGAATTTGACATCAAAGATAAATTTGCAAATACGCTCCAGAAAATGGTAAGCCTTGTTAAGTAACATATCGTCTGTTTTACGGTGAATACGTCCTTGGGTATAGCAATGAATTTAAGTATAAAGTCGAATCCGTCGATGTAATGCCGTTCTGTGCCGTTGAAGATTTTCTTCACTTGCCGATCCGGTGCGAACCAAATCACCAAGGCGGTTTCATTTTTCACGAAACCGCCTTTGTTCTTCGAAATACTAAATTACAAATTTGGCTGTAATCAGAGCGGTATTACAAAGGCTGCTCAATTATGTTATTATATTCCGCTTAACAGGAGGTATAGTAATATTTTCATAATCAAAATCTACTATTTTTCCTATAGAGCAGTCCTCCAAGATGTTTTAGTTTGATAATTATCTTCTTCTTTCTCCTTATGATAAATATAATCATCTTGGGGGTCGTATTCACAAAATGCTTCGGAATCAACTTGTATTAAATTTTCACGAGTGATTACCCTTGATACAATAATGTATGGGGCTCCAGCTGTGATGCTTGCATAAAAAGATCTGTCATGCATTTCATCTGACCATTTACAAATTTCTTGAATTAACCGTTCTCTTGCGGCTGATTTCTTTTTCTTTACATTTTTTTTCTCGAATTTTCCATCATTCCCATAAATAACATATTCCATCGATATTGTGTTTCCCCAAATATTGCCTCCGATTTTTCCGGTTGTACTACCGTAACTTTCCATAATAAACATAGTGTCGGGTACAACCACAGTACCTATTTCATTAATTAAATGAGACACAATTAAGTCGGCATTATCAATTAACCCTTGATAAATGAATTTAAACTTTCTGGGAATTTCTTTTTGAAAAAAAAATTCCCGTTGCTGATATACTTCTGGTAATATGTCCTTTATTTTACACTGAGCAAAAACATTACAAAAACAAAATATGAATCCCCAAAATATCGTATACTTTTTCATATTAATGTTTTTTAGGATGTAGCGACCTATAATCGTATCCATTTTCAATTCTTTTTCCCGAATTATCAATTAAAACTGGTTCTGATGAGTCCTTGAAATAAGTTTTTCGTAGAGGAAGCCCATTCTCAGATCTTAATATATTTTCGTAATGACATGCAGATCTTTCTCTCACGGGAATACCCGGAAATTTGTTATCTTCCAAATAACCATCTTTCAATTGCCCTCGTTTAGCATCTAATCCATGTCCCAATTCATGTCCTACTATTATATACATTTCTGTGGCTGCATTGCCATTTTCATCCGTGCCTGCAGTATTACCATTAGTATCTATAGATATGACACCTCCACTACCTTTACGTTTTTCTCCGGATGTTGAAATGGATTGTCCCGAATGATATAAATCATCTGCCTTAAAACCAGTGTCTTCACCACCTTCAGTTTCTCGAATTTTGAAATTATGTTTACTTCCCTGTAATTCCGATATCATTGATTTTCCAAAATCACCTTGCGAAATCGTGTTTAGGTAATTAACAATCATTCCCACAAATTTATTATTTCCTTCATAAATCATACCTTGGGTGTACAATGTTCCTGCTATCCACAAACTATCACCGTTGATGTCAATGTAGTTTATCGGATTTAATCCGCCGTAGCTATACGGCGACAGATGATAATACTTTTCGGCAAACCTGTCGGGAACCCAGAAACGCCCGACAATCGGGTCCATCATTCTGTTTCCGTAATCAAGCCATTTCAAGTTCAACTCTTTTTGCAGTTCCTTAGCATTGTACTTATACGCATTGTATTTTTCTTTTGCAGCATCGAAACTCAACGGACCGATGATCATGCCCGAAGGATAATACGCATTCACTTCCGTTACGTTACCCGTGGATTGGATCACCATCAGATTGTCGAAATACACGGGTGTTTGCGCTTGGTTATCCAAATAAACTTCCAAAAAGCCCGCCTGTTCCATGATCATTTTGTCGGTATGCAGGTCTTGGATCTCGTTAATCTTATCTTCCTCCAATCGTACTCCGCTGTTGACGTCCACAATATCAAAGTTTTCGCCGTTATACAGTACAAATTTAACCATTTATTTTTTATTTCTAATGGTATGGCTGAGATCGCTTCGCTTAGTTCAAGCCGGATTCGGGCTGTACATTTTCATCATTATTATCATTGGTCTTCGGCACTTGCACCAAAGCAGTCGATTGGCTTGCCGTCGCACCCAAATCGGCAGCCAATTGTGCGGTTTATCCGCTTGAAAGACCAAGGCTGCTTCGTAAAATGAAACAGCCTCGGTTCTTCAAAATGCCGAATTGCAAATTCGGCTGTGTTCAAAGCGGCATTATAAATGGCCGCTTAACCGCACGACATATTCCGCTCATTGGGGACTTCTTTGCTATTCCCGATTATTCATTATCTATAAAAAAATTCTTTACTGCTTCCATCTGGTTTCTTAATAATAATCATTAACGTGTCGGGTGGCTTTATTATCGAATCGCCCACGCTGGCATATTTCCATGAATGCGACCAACATTCGGCACATTTTTCTATCTCAATATCACCAATTTTAACCATAAATGTCCACATGTCATGATTCCATGTTTTTCTAAAAATATTCGTTATCGACCCATGATAAGAATCTTTTTCCATTTTTTTCTTTGCGGTATCAATTCTAATGCAAGAGAAAGATAAAAGGATTACAAGAATAAGGATTATTTTTGTTTTCATTTCACTTTGATTTATAAATATACAATGGCTTGGTGGTATAGGAAGCGCCTGCGCTGCCGCTGTAAAACGATTTTGAGCCTATTGAAACACCTGCACTACCACCAATCCAATTTCGACCAACATTCAGAGTCCCTTCTATATTGGAAATGTCTTGCCAAGCACCGCCACTGACAAAACCTGCACCGCCGCTTTGATATAATCCAGGGCCTGACAAGCCAGTTGCTGTCGCTTGATTTTTGTCGCCCACATAAGAACCGAAAGAAACGCCAACTCCTACGGAAACATCAAAACCGCTTCCCGTTCTTCCCGTAGCATTTAAAAATACCCCCTCCCCTTTGACATAACCGAGATTGACATCTCCACCCACGCCGCCGCCAACAATCAAATCACCGGAAACGGTTACGGCAGCATAATCGGGTAAGTCTTTCACATTTCCACCGGACAAATCACCATCTGCATGGCCTTCCAAATCCCCATAAGTACTTCCTGTCATTTTGACATCCAACTCATTTAGTTTGCTGCCCGAACCAAATATAGGGTCTAAAACAAAACTGGCAACCTTATTAACTGCATCGTCTGCCTTCCCTAAGCCTGTTTTTATTATTTCAAGAACTTTACCGATACTATCTCCATTTATATCTATAACGTTAATCGGGTTGTTGGCGGCGTAACTGTATGGTGACAAGTTATAATATTTTTCTGCGAACCTGTCGGGGACCATAAACCGAGCAATTGCAGGGTCTAACATTCGGTTGCCAAAGTTGTAATAACCAAGGTTTAACGCTGTTTCGAGTTCTTTAGCGTTATACTTATACGCATTGTATTTTTCTTTTGCAGCATCGAAACTCAACGGACCGATGATCATGCCCGAAGGATAATACGCATTCACTTCCGTTACGTTACCCGTGGATTGTACCACCGTCAAGTTGTCGAAATACACGGGCGTTTGCGCTTGGTTGTCCAAATAAATTTCCAAAAAGCCCGCCTGTTCCATGATCATTTTGTCGGTATGCAGATCTTGGATCTCGTTAATCTTATCTTCCACCAATCGTACTCCGCTGTTGACGTCCACAGGCTTGAAATTTTCACTGTTGTAAAGCACAAATTTCAAGCCGGATTCGGGTTGTACATTTTCATCATTATTATCATTGGTCTTCGGCACTTGCACCAAAGCAGTCGATTGGCTCACCGTCGCGCCGAGGTCCACAGCCAATTGCGCGGCTTCGCCTGCCACGATTCCCGCGGGGTTGCCGGTTGCTGTCAGTATGCCTCCGATCACGGGCGAAATATCGACACCTTGTCCCGGCAAGGTTTTATCCACGTTGTAGAACATCTTGGCGTTGATCTCGATTTCGTCGCCCACCATCACTTTGAGCATGATCGACGGCATGCTTCGCACATTAAAAGACCAAGGTTGTTTCATTCTTCACGAAACAGTCTTGGTCCTTCAAAATATCGAATTACAAATTCGGCTGTGTTCCGAGCAACAGTGATGTGTGGGGGTCAACACCTCATGTGGTTGTTTACACAGTAATTTGATTATTCTATAAAAATTAATTTTACGTGTTTTACTAAAGTATTTTCATTGTTATATAATTTTCTATCAAGTTCGTTTCCTGAAAGAAGGTGATAGTGATCTTTATGGTCTTTAATGTAATTTAGATATCTTTGTAATTCAGTTACTCCATTAGAATCTAAAAATATTTCGATACCCTCTTTACTATTATCAATTTCAAATGTTATCATTTTAAAATCCTCCTATTACTTCTAATTTTTTCTTATCAAATGATTTTGGCTTTGGCTTTGGATAATTAACATCAATATGTGGCCCTTCTACTTTTGTTCCATATTTACCACCTGGATCAAGATTATATGAATATCCTGATTGTGTATTTGAATATGATTTTGCACCTGTCTTGGGATTACTATACTCTAATTTCAATTTACCGCTTTTTACATGAGTTTGAAATGCCTCATCTACTTGGCTAAGATTAGCATTTTTAAATGGGTTACCCAAATTCCCTCCTTGCACTGCTTCGGTTGCTGTTTTTGCGACATTACTTCCTCCTGTTGTAACCGTTTTTGTTACACTGCTTACTGCTTTTGAAACTTCTTTGACCACAACTTGACCACCTTTTGCACCCACAAGATTTATGGCCGTATTGGAAAGCAAATCTGCTGTTACTCCTCCCGTAGCCGATCCGTTTCCTCCATTGACATCCGAAGCCACCGCACTCACAACATCAACAGCTGTGGAAACAGCTTCTCCCAAGGCTGTCATTTTCACGGCTGTTAAGGCAATATCTCCGGCGTCCTGACTTGCTATATTTTTAATTGTTTCAACAGGATGAGTTACTGCATGTGCTAAATTTTTAAAATTTTCGACAGTTTTATCTTTAAGACTATTGAGAAAATCTCTCCAATCTTCCCCGTTTGGATCGATAAATCTGATAGGGTTTCCTCCGCAGAACATGTAAGGACTCTGATCATAGTGATTCTCCGCCAACGGGTCGGGTACCCACCATCTTCCGACTGCCGGATCCATCATCCTCGCTCCATGATCGTACCATTTCAAGTTCAATTCCTTTTGCAACTCCTTGGCATTGTACTTGTACGCATTGTATTTCTCCTTTGCGGCATCGAAACTCAACGGACCGATGATCATGCCCGAAGGATAATACGCATTCACTTCCGTTACGTTACCCGTGGATTGTACCACTGTCAAGTTATCAAAATACACGGGCGTTTGCGCTTGGTTGTCCAAATAAATTTCCAAAAAGCCCGCCTGCTCCATGATCATTTTGTCGGTATGCAGATCTTGGATTTCGTTAATCTTATCTTCCACCAATCGTACTCCGCTGTTGACGTCCACAATATCAAAGTTTTCACCGTTATACAGTACAAATTTAACCATTTATTTTTTATTTCTAATGGTATGGCTGAGATCGCTTCGCTTAGTTCAAGCCGGATTCGGGTTGTACGTTTTCGTTGTTTTTGTCGTCATCCTTCGGTACCTGCACCAAGTCGGCCGATTGGCTTGCCGTCGCACCCAAATCGGCAGCCAATTGTGCGGTTTGTCCGCTTGAAAGACCAAGGCTGCTTCGTAAAATGAAACAGCCTCGGTTCTTCAAAATGTCGAATTGCAAATTCGGCTGTGTTCAAAGCGGCATTATAAATGGCCGCTTAACCGCACGACATATTCCGCTCATCGGGGGGCCGCTTAACAGTTACATATTCCGCTCAACGAGGGGGATACAACCTCACTAAATTATCTAATAACAGTCCAAATTTGGAATATCATAAAAACCCATACCTTTATTTGTAGTCACTCTTTTATATTTGGTTAGATTATTTTTACAAAAATAATAATGTGCATCTTTTTGAGATTCGTCAATTTCAAATTCAGGAAGTACAATTGCACCATCTTTATTATCTTGAAGAATATGATATTTATGAAATATGGCAAGAGCCTCTTCGGTTAGCGGATAATCATTATCCCACCAATAAAAAAGTTTTCCTTCTTTCTCAATGTAACGAGAGGGTAATTTACCCTTGCTGCCAACTATGGCTTGTTCTGTTAAAAGTAATTTCATATTGTTAACTCCAATAAGAATACAAATAAATTTATCATATTCATTTTTTGAAACTTGAACAACAAACACTTTATCTTTTTTATAAAGCCTACATGAGTTAGAAAAATCAAGTATAGCATTTTGCAGAGCTTCATCTTGACTACCTGTTTTGATTAATCTATCTCTAAAAGAAACACAGCTTTCAAACAACCAAAGAGTCAATATTAATATAATCCATTTTCTATTCATATTCAATATGTTGTATAATTAACTTTTTTGGGATACTTGTCTCCATAAAAAGCAGGACGAGTAATTATATAAAATTTCAAAGCAGGATTGCTCATATGAAAATTATCCCTTAATTTAAGATCTGCAGAATGAGGTTTTGTCCTATTATCATCATTATAAGTGCTACCTGGATGCGTATGAAACATTCCTGTCAAACTAAATTTATTTATTTCTTCCATCGAATTAAAATAAGCGCCTAAATTAATACCTCTGGATTTGTTCGAATCATGTCTATTTTCCTTATAGTTTCCAATAGTCATATGTGTTGTTTTTTCTGCTCCGTCTTTTGAAAAATAAGCCCCACCTATCTCTTTACCCACATATTCAGATAACTTTAAGACAAATGATTCAACCCCATCATCAGTTGGTTGTCCTTTTCCATTAACTTCGATCATGTTATCCCTGTTTTTTAAATTCATTCCATCCTTTAGAATTCCTTGTTCTATATTACCTATCGCTACTTTTGCTTCACCTTTTCTATCGTATTTGACCTCACCTTTATGTTTACCAAATTGGTACGTTTTAAGAATTCTATCTGGGTCATCATTTTTTTCACCAACTTGTCGTATATCGCCCGTCTTCCTATCAAAAGTATAATCAGTCAATCCATTAGGGTCAATTCTTAAAATGGGATTATTCTGAACATAGACGTAGGGACTAATATGGTAGTATCTTTCCGCCAATGGGTCGGGGCTAATCCATCTACCAATGGTCGGGTCTAACGGTCTCCACTCGAAGTTGTACCAATTGAGGTTAAGCGCTGTTTCGAGTTCTTTAGCGTTATACTTATACGCATTGTATTTTTCTTTTGCAGCATCGAAACTCAACGGACCGATGATCATGCCCGAAGGATAGTACGCATTCACTTCCGTTACGTTACCCGTGGATTGTACCACCGTCAAGTTATCAAAATACACGGGCGTTTGCGCTTGGTTGTCCAAATAAATTTCCAAAAAGCCCGCCTGCTCCATGATCATTTTGTCGGTATGCAGATCTTGGAGCTCGTTAATCTTATCTTCCACCAATCGTACTCCGCTGTTGACGTCCACAGGCTTGAAATTTTCACTGTTGTAAAGCACAAATTTCAAGCCGGATTCGGGTTGCATGTTTTCGGCGTTTTTGTCGTCATCCTTCGGCACCTGCACCAAATCGACCGATTGGCTGGCTGTAGCGCCGAGATCCGCAGCCAATTGCGCTGCTTCGCCCGCCACGGTTCCCGAGGGGTTGCTTGTTGCCGCCAAGATGCCTCCGATCACGGGCGAAATATCGACACCTTGTCCCGGTAAGGTCTTATCGATGTTGTAAAACGCTTTGGCCGATATTTCGACGGTATCGCCCGCCATCACTTGAAGCATGATCGACGGTCCGCGGCTTTTACCCGCCACTTTGGCCAATTTTTGATTCAGCGGATTTCGATCGGGATAGTTATACGGCCTATCCGCTCGTGTTTCCTCTATCTTATCAAAATAAAGGGTCTCTCCCCCTTGGGGGGAGTCGGAGGGGGCCTCCTCCATGGTGGCCGTGTAGATCACCCTATTGCTTGTCGGCGCACCGACCGCGCCCGCGTTGAGCACCACCCGCACGTTGCCCAAGTGGTCTTTCAGAAAATAATCGTCGTGCCACGCGCCGTTCGCACCGAGTTTACGCATGCGTCCGTACGGGGTATGCAACACGAGGGTGTCGCCCGAACGTTCGATGCCGTCCGAATAAAAACGTTCGGTGTTGCCGAATTTCTTTTTCACGCGCCGACCCGACGCGTCGTAGAAATATTCGAGCGTGCCGCTTCCTTTGGTCACCTTTTTCAACAAATTCAAGTGGTTGTACGTCATCTCCGTGTTTCGGTTTTTGTCTTTTTTCAAACGGCCCGCATCGTCGTATTCGTAATAAATCATGTCCCGGTTGAGAATGTCGTCGAATCCGAGGCTGTTTTCCGAGTAATCGCGCACGGCGAGCAGTCGGTTTTCGTCGTAGAAATACAGATTGTAGTCGGCATATACGTCCGCGTTACCGTTTTTGCCGTGGCGTCGGGCCAGTCCTTGAATGTTCCCTCTTTTGTCGTAAGCGAATTGTTCCGTATAATAATTGCCGTTCATGGCCTCGTCCCAAGTGTACCATCCGTCGTCGTTCCTTCTTGCATAGGAAGCGCTTGTCAAACGGTTCAAGTGATCATATTCGAAAAGGTACGCATTCCAATCGGTATTTTTTGCTTTGGCCTGCCATTCCAAATAACCGATGTTGCCCGACCAATGTCCGTCATACGACATGACCTCCTTGAAGTTTTCCGACCATATATGCGTCAGCCACCCGCGGATGTTGCGCAGGTAGCCCACGGTTTCCAATCCTCCGTGCAGCGAAACGGTTAACGGCTGTCCCAAATCGGTGTAGGTGTTTTCGGCCACCGTCAGGCTGTCGTTTCCGATCTTTCGGGTCATGCTCAACAGTCGTCCCGCATGGTCGTATCGGTTTTTGACGGTCATGTCGACGATACCGCTCGCGTAGTTACGTCGGGTTGACAGCAGTTTACCCGCAAAGTCGTATTCGAAGGTGGCCTCGTCGGTCACCTTGGTGTTATTTGCGGCAAGTTGTTGGCTTTGCGTACGGATCACTCGCCCTTTGGCATCGTAGTACGATGCCGAAAAGAGCCAACATTCGGGCGAGACGTCCGATACCTTCGTTTTGCCGCCCGTGGGCAATCCGTGCGGGCGGTCGGAGGTCCCCGTGAAGGGGTTGTTCGGGAAGGTGTAATTATCGTAATAGTTTACGGCGAGTATCGTTCCGCCCGAGGTCGGAAAAGCGACGCTCGTATAGTCGCCGCTCGGGGGGCGACTTTCGTATTGAGCGGCGGCATAAGCTTTGGCTTGCAACGCTTCGCGATCGTCGTCGGTGTTTGTGTACAGCCCCGTGAGAGCGAGCCTTCCGTGAGCGTCGTATTTGGTAAAAGTCCATTCGCCCCGCGTATGTTGTTCGGCGTTTTGCGTCAGCACGGGCAGGTCGAGCCGATTATACACGATACGGGTGATGCCCGCTCCGGGGATGTTTTTTTCGACGGTTCGTCCGCGATCGTCGTACCGATAAATAAAGAGCAGTTTCTGGCAGACATCCACGTTTTCCATGATCATGTCGGCGCCGTAAGCGGGCGGCAACACGTATTTCGGTCGGCCGAAGGCGTCGTATACGTACTGTGTGATAACGGTATCGGCGCCCATGGCTGCCGACAGGATCGGGCGTCCTTCCGTGTCGATGTATTCGGCGATCAACCGACCGTCTTCGTCGTACGTATCGGTGCGGTAAAGCGTACCCGCGGGATAATATTCGGGTTGTCCCGTCTGCAGGTTGACGCAGGCGCCGCCGCCGTATTCGGGATAGTGCCGCCACAGGGGGATTTTTTCTTCGTTGCCGTTAACACGGTATCGGATCCGTGTCGGATGCCCGCCGTCCGAACGCCATGCGGCACCGGGACCGTATTGTTCCGTAATGCGGTTGAGCGGCGACGGTTCGTAAACGGTTTCGCTCCGAGGGACGGCATCGGCGGGAACTCCGAGGGGCGGTGAGGCGTAAAAAGCGCTTTGCGCCGCAAGAGCGTCCGTTTTGCAGCTTCCGTTACCCGTGTTCGATGCGTACGGCAGGTATTGCACGGCTTGACGTCCGAACGCGTCGTAGGTGATCGGGGTGACGATGTCGCGACCGTCGGGCGAAGCGCCCGCGAGCACCGTTTGCATCGGACGTCCCAAGCCGTCGAAGTATTCCACGGTCTGCATGCTTCGGTCGATACCCAATCCCGTAACGTCGGTTACCGCAGCGGTCGGAACGACGGTACGGATGTAGTTTCGGTTACCGCTCGGGACGATATCCGAGGCGGAGGGCAGCGACGAGGTCGCCGCCGACGCGGCAGAAATGCGGTTGTTTTCGGCGGATCGGGCCGAGCGAACGATCGTTTCCATCGAGTATTCGTTGTCCGCCGCAAGCGAATGTGGTCGCGTATCCGCCGAGAAAAGGGGCGAATCGTTTTTCGCGGCGGCGTCGAAGTTTGTTTCTTTGGTTTCAAACATCGGGCGGTTTTGCAACGGTTGTATCCGTTCGCGAAAGAGGCGAACGAAAGCGGCCGAATCCGCAACGAGGGTGTTCGGTTCGGCGCCGCCGAGCGTCGCAAACGTGCCGAGCGGCAACGCGATCGTTGCAACGATTGTTTTCAAGGTTATGTTTCTTTGTCGGTGATTGATATCGGTTTTCATGTCTGTCCGTTTTAAGGTTGCTTCATGCTTGCTTTTTATCTCTTATCTTTTACTTCTTACTTTCTCATTGTTGCGCATAACGATATTCGTGTTCTTTGAGGATCTTTCCGTCTTCGTCCCTAACCCGTATCAACCGTCCCGCGGCGTCATACTCGTAAAACAAGGTTCGTCCCGAAGGATCGGTTTCGGAGGTAAGACCCACCAACGGCTTGTAAGTGTACGTGCTCATCAAGGCATCTTCGGGGTATACCCGCACTTCGTCTATGGCCGTTCCCGAAAGGGTCATGTTGTTGTTGTATTCGCTTGTTGCCGACACCCATTTGCCGCCCTCGTATTTGCGGTAGTTGACATGGTATTTCTTTCCGTCGTTCGGTTTGACGAACGGAACCGCATAACTGCCCGAGCGGCAGCTTAACCCCGCATACGGTTCGGGAGAACTCGGAGGTGTTTGATCCTCGAACCCTTCGTAAAAGAATCGATTCACGTAATTGTTGTAATGAACCGGATGTTCGAATTTTACGGTATACGGAAGACCCGATTTGAAAGATACTTTATACCTGCCGGCACTTAAATCGGCGGATAATTGCACACCCGAATTTATCGTTCTGTCGACGACTTTTACGCCGGTGGTAACGTTATGTATCTCGCACCGAATGGAAAGAGGATTGAAAGCGTTGGCAAAATACATGTACTTTACGGTGCCGCCGTCATGTTCGAATTCGTAGGTCTTTTCTCCGCCGCCGGGTGATGTGATAAACTTTTCTTTCATTCGGGTGGTGGCGGTCTCCGTTCCTTCGACATTTTCCGTCTTAACCGTCGGATATCGTCCGTTATATCCCCATTGATATCCGATCTTCGGTCCGCCTTCGTACGACACACCGGCAGGGTTGCCGTATCGATCATAGCCATGGTATCGCACGCGGTTTTCAACGGCTTGTCCCGGTCCCGTATTGGTTTTGATCGTTGCCGGAACGACACAGTCGGGATATCTTTTGTATTCGGTAGCGGTGGTTATGATTTTTCCGCTTTTGGTTCGGCTTTGTTCCACCGGTGTATGGATATTCCAATCATCCACCAGTTGCCGACGGGCCGTTTCGATTTCGGTACCTGCCGTATATGCGACATCTTGAGGATATTTGAAAACGGTGGTTACCGAATCGTTGTCGCTCGTCGAACTTACTTGTTTGGTAACCATTTTGTGCACCGGATTACCGTATTCGTAACGGTTGATTTGCGTGAACGTTTTCTTCGGTGAATTCGAATAATCGTACGTAATGGTTTTGTCCTCGATCTTGTTCCAACGTTCGATCAACGTATCATAGAATCTGACCGTAAATATGGGAGTGGCCCAAGGAATCGGCTCGCCGGTTGTGGGATGTCGAAACCATGCCGGCGGGAGCGTTTTCAATATAAGTCCCTTAACAATATCGAGACTCGCCATTCTCGCATATCGATACGATTCTTCTTTGATCAAAAGATCGGTCGAATCGCGATATTCCGTTTTTTTCAACAAACCGTTATCATTATTCATGGGTTCGGGAATTCCCGGAAATGCATAGATTGAGGGTGAACCGCTTGACGAATTCAGAAAATGATAGATTGTTTTTCCGTTGTTTTGCAACGATCTTGTTTTTGTTTCGACCACTCGGTCGTATCCCACAAAATACCCTCCGGCTGATGTGCCCAACGGGGCGATGCTTTCGGCAGATATTTCATAGTAACAACCGCCCCGAATATCAAAAGTGTAACCGTCCGGCATTTCAATGAAGTTGTTTCGCAAGTTCGACATCAAATAATGGTATTTCGGAAATGTCATCAATTTCCCCGACGAAATGTTCGGGTTTTGTTCCGAAACGTAATCGTATCGAATGGTTTCGGTGTTTTTCCCGTCATATCGGGTGATCTGTTTGACACGTAAGCCTCCTCCTTGATGAACGAAATTTGCCGGACGTTCGTACATGTAATGTAACATGAAGCTCATTTGCAGGTCGTTCCATGTGCCGTTTCGCATCCGGTATTTGCCTCGGGGCAATTCGATTGTTTCCGTCATAACACATTGGTTGTTTTGAAAAGACTCGCAACCGATGTTATGGTTTTCAAATTGTTTGAATGTCGTCCAAGTTCCGTTGTTTTCTTGTCGCTCCAATACACCGTAAGTACGATTGCAACGCGGATCTTCCGGATCGGTAACGCAATCGACATACGGACAGCTTCCCGTATAACTTAATTTGATGGACATGGTACCGACGGTTTTGTCTGCGGATGATAAATCGATTAAATCGCCATCTGTCGAGACAATCCCGGTATTGAAGTATTTTTCGGAGGCAAAATTGGAAAAGTCATTTAATTCGTAATCGAATCCGACATATCCCCCGGTGGGGTAAGTGATTTTGGTCAATATGCATGCTTTTGCTTTTTCGGTCGGCTCGCGATTGGCGCCCGGTATGTACATCGGATCATATTGGGACATTCCCGTACCATCCAAACGTACAGACGGAGTTGGTGCTTGGTAGCCTAACATACCATTGTTAAATCCGTTATAATATCCCCAATGATCCACGGATTGGGAAGTCTTTTCGGGTAAGCTTTCGGAATGATACATGAAAGTATATTTTTTGCCCGATCCGTCTTCAATACCGTCCAATTTCAATCGAATGCGATCGGGATCCGTATCATTCGCTCCGACGCGGAAATAAGAAGTATTGAAGAGATACGATATTATTTCTTCTCCCGCACGATTACGTACGGATATTTTACGCAACCCGTGATTTTGCGTTTCGAACATCACCGTTCCGTCATTGAATTCTATCCTCTCCGGTACGAGCCCGTTTGTCGTAAATTTACTTTTGACCGTGTAGGACATATTTTCATCCATAAATATATCATTGACCAAATCGGGAATTCCGTTTTTTTTCGGCAGCAGTTTCACAATAGCCGGATGTCGAACATTTTGCGATACGGATATCCTGCTTCCGAACAAGGTCGGATCGGCACGATACCTGAACCGTATTACGTCTTTTTGCGGTGACACGATGCTGTCTAAATACCATTCCGTGACGCACGACGGTTGTTTTTCCCTGTATTGAAATATACCTCCTCCCAATACCGTATATATGGTTGTTACTCCCTCCGAACCGAAATACCATGTAAATCCGTCGGGTGTTTTTACCGTCCATCCGCCGTTGCCGCCTTGAACCGAAATCGGATCTTGATTCAAAAGCATAAGTCGGGTAGAGTCTCCTTTTTGAAACATCATTTTCCCCGTGTAATTTCCGAAATTGTAGTAAAAAACATCCGGCTCGGTATCAATCTTATTTTCGGCGCAGAGATCGTATTCTTTTTTAATATGAGATATTTTTGCGGCTTCAAAATCCATGGCGTTATTCGGCGCATGGGGCGGTAAATTCATTTTTCGTGAATATCCTTCCACATCCCCGAATTGAAGATCGTCCCAGCCGCGAATCGTTCGACTGATGACTCCTCCGACATTTAATGCCCAACCGAGTCCCACCCAACTCGCTTCCTGTGCCACTTTAATACCCGAAGCATGATAACTCAATATTATCGGAAGTTTGATGCTTCCCGCTTCGATTTCGTACAGCGGAATACTGATGTTTGGTATTCCCGTGTAATGTCCCACGGGAATATCTCCGTACATTCCCAATGCGGCCGCATTGGGCGAAGGAGGGATCACCACGGGAAGGGCGGGACCCGCATCGTTCGCCGCAGCGGACATGGGTTGTATTACGACTTCCGTTGTATTCTTTACCGTATCGTTTACGGCAATCGATTCCCTTGTAAGTTGTTGCGATCGAACGATGAACATTGTCGCAAACAGGCAGATCGTTAAAAGGTAACGTTTTTTCATGAGTTAATATTTAAAATTTAAGATTCAATGTTCGAGATTTAAGATACCCTTTGATAAGCGTGTTCTCCCCCTCTCTTCGGGAGAGGGGGTCGGGGGGAGAGGCTTCAAAACTTCCACCCCGTCCGCCAGATAAATGCGTTGGTCGGCGGCATGTGGTTCTTGTGCAGGAAATCGTAACATACCGCAATGGTGCCTTTGCTTTTCTTGCCGATACGGTATTCCTTGGTAATGCCGAGCAATAACGCCCAAGTCCAACCCGCGCCGAACGTTTGCCCTTCAACCGTTTGCACCGCCGTGCAATAATTTCGTTCGCAGGCCGTTTGCACTCCGAAGCCGTTCCATACCACATATCCCGCAAACAATCCGTAACCGCCGCCCATATTACTGAATTCAATGTGTTTGATGTCCCCCGGACTGAAACGGTAGTTGCCCGATATACCCGCCGTCCACTTGGGGTCGAAATTGAACGTTGCCCGTAAGCCGAGTACCCCGCAGGCGGGCAGGAAATAGGTCTTACCTTCGAACTCCAGATCAACGCCGATGTCGATGCGTTCGGGAATGCTTTTGGTTCGGTAAGGATTCGGCACGAAGTCGGGTACGTCGGCGGCATTGTCCGTGTTGCCGAATTCCGCGGCGTCTTTGCTTAACCCGCCGAGCAGATCGTCGCTTTTCTTTTTGGCGTCGGCAATCAGTTTGGCGGCATCGGGATCCACGGCGGCCGCTTGGCTTTGCAACATGTCCTTGACCAGATTCTTTGGTTGCATCTTTTCGGGATCTTGTTTCGCTGCGGGCAACACGGCCAAATAATCCGCGAAACGGGGATCCTTGCGCAAGGCCGAGGTCACTTTTTCTTCGATGCCCGACGGGGTGCGCAGGGCTTTTTTATACTCGTTGATTTGCGCCGAATAGTAATAGCGTTCTTTTTCCATTTTACCTACGGTACGGGCATATTCGGGATGATTCTTCGCTTTTTCTTTCCACTGCTTGGTTTTTCGTCGCATCTCGGCTTTGGTGCGGACGGACGCATCGAGTTGGTCTTCGGCCTTGCCGACGCTTCGACGAACTTCGGCGGCAGCTTTCCCGACGGAACTTTGTCCCGTGCTTTGAGCAAATCCGTATGCGAGTTGCGTTTCGTTCAACGAAGGTTCCCGTCCCGCTTTCGGTCGGTTCGGTTGCAAACCTTTCACGTTTACGCGAACGGAGGCGTTGTCGTTTTTCATGTGCAACGA
>JAVBNP010000295.1:0-2600 GCA_031551455.1 Bacteroidales bacterium
ATTTGCGTTTGGCTTCCAGCATCAATCGCTCGGTGAGATAGGTTTTAGGGGAAACGCCGCATTTGGTTTTTACCAGATGATACAATGTGTTGGTATTCATGCCCAGTTTTTCAGACATTTGTTCCACCGTAGGATGGTCTATATAATTGTCTTCGATATAATTTTTAAACACGATAAAATCGGACAAGCTGTCTTTTGCATCTGCCGCAGGCGCGCGATCTTTGAAATAAGCACAGTTACACTCGGTAAGCACGGCGTCTAAGTAAGTCAAAACCAATTCAGGGTTCGATTCGTTGTCCTGTAATACATTGTTAAATGCTTGAAAAACAAAAATTATCCGTTCTGAAACATGCGGGGGTATTTCAATCACCTGATTCGCGAAAGGGTCGGTGAAAAAAGGGAAAGACGAGGGGAAATAGTTCATCAATTCTTCGCCGAAGCTCGTTCCGTATGATTGTGTTCCTGCTGTTATTTCCATCGCATGGATTTGCCAAGGTGTTGCAAACAGCAATTGACCATCCGTGATGGTATAGTCCTTAAAGTCGACCATGTGTTTCGATTCGCCCTTCGCAACCAGCATCAGCGAATAGAAACCCTGTTGCACCGGCTCATTCAATCCTTTGACGATCTCTTCGCTGTAAGGTTCATTGTGTGGCAAACGCACGATAATAGGCAGCGCCTTGTGTTGCTTGATGCTTTCTAATATGGCTTTCTTTTCGGATGACATTTGTTTATCATTGGTAATTGATGTTACCGTCCCCAAAGATACGATTAAAAATTCGGTTGAATACCAATCGCTATCAAACCGTATTTTCGACTTCGGCATGGTTATTGCAATGCACGATGCCAATAATCCGGGCTTTGCGCTCATTCAGATTAACTCACTTGTAATCCTGCATTTACATTTCAGTTTTCTTGCGTCTTTCGGATCGTTCCAAGAAATTGGATTGTTGAACGCTCTGCCTACACTAAAATTTTATACATGTTATTTTCTGATTTGAATTTGAGCAGTCAACTGCTTCAAACACTCTCCGGGCTTGGGTATGAGAAGCCCACACCTATCCAGGAACAAGCCATTCCGGTTATTTTGAACGGAAAGGATATTTTTGGTTGTGCGCAAACAGGTACGGGAAAAACCGCTGCCTTTGCACTGCCCATGTTGCAGATGCTTCATGCAACCAATGCGGGAAAACGCAACATCCGCGCACTGATACTTGCTCCTACCCGCGAATTAGCCGGTCAAATTGACGACAACTTTGCCGAATACGGAAAAGGAATGCATCTGAACCATGCGGTAATATACGGCGGCGTATCGCAAACCAATCAGGTGAAAGCGCTCCAAAAAGGAACGGATATACTTACCGCCACACCCGGGCGATTGCTCGACCTGATCCAACAAGGATATATCAAACTGAGTGGGATTGAGTTATTCGTGCTCGACGAAGCCGACCGCATGTTGGATATGGGATTTATTCACGATGTAAAAAAGATCATCGCATTGTTACCGGCCAAACGGCAAACCTTGTTTTTTTCCGCCACCATCACTCCCGATGTAAAACGATTGTCGGAATCGTTGCTTACAGATGCGGTACGGGTCAACATTACACCCGTTTCCCCGGCTTCGGATATGGTGGAGCAATCCGTATATTACGTGGAAAAAGAAGATAAGCGGGAACTGCTGAACCACCTGCTTTCGGACGGGCAAATAGAAAATGCGTTGATATTCACCCGTACCAGACGCAATGCCGACAAGGTTGCTAAAGCACTGAATCGAAACGGTATCAAGGCCGAGGCAATACACGGTGATAAGTCGCAAGGCGCACGTCAACGTATCTTGAACAGTTTCCGGGAGAAATCACTGCGTGTGTTGGTGGCTACTGATCTTGCTTCGCGCGGTATCGATGTGGATAAACTGAGCCATGTAATTAATTTCGAAATTCCCGAAACAGCTGAAACATACGTGCACCGTATCGGCCGTACGGGACGGGCAGGTTGGAAAGGTACTGCCATTTCCTTTTGTGCACGCGATGAAAAGCCCTATTTAAAAAATATCGGCAAATTCATCAATAAGGAAATCAAGGTTGTTGGTTACAAGTGATGAGTGACTTATGATGACCTGACCATTAATCATTATTTAATCGCTATCATCTTGGAATACAAAAATATTCCTTTACCTTTGTAACGATATAAATAATCGTTAAGTTTTTTTAATTTTTCGAGTTGATTCTTTTGTCGCAATCTAAGAATATATCCCCGAGCTTAACGAAAATTAATTTTTAAATGAATTTTTACGTAGCAAGCTTAGGTTATCGGGTGAATAGTGAAACTCCGGGAAGAATCTTTGCCAAGTATGGGGCAGGGATGTCTGCTGAAGTGATTACCGATAAATTTTCGGAATGTTCGAGGGATTTCGAATTTGTTGAAATATCGGACGAAGCGGTAGCCAACAAAACCATTGAAAAGCTGAACAGCAGCGAATATGACGGTAAGGAAATTACCGTTTCGATTGCCGGGGCGAAAACCGAGTGCTCCAATCAACGAAGAGACATCGGCAATACCGATTATCGAGGTAACTCGAGAAGATATTAAAGTTAAAAAAG
>JAVBNP010000062.1:0-13982 GCA_031551455.1 Bacteroidales bacterium
GACCATCCCGAATTGATGATCGAGTGGAATGCGATATGCGGAAATCACGAATATCGGGGAAATACACAAGCCGTGTTGGACTACGGTCGTATCAGCCGTCGATGGAATGCCCCCGCACATTACTATACCAAAGTCATCAAAGCGGATGACGGTGCAACTTGCCGTTTGGTATTTATCGACACCACCCCGTTGATGGATAAATACCGCAACGATACGTTCGGTTATCCCGATGCATGCAAGCAAGACATGAATCGGCAACTCAATTGGATCGACTCGGTATTGATTCATTCCACGGAAAAGTGGAAGATCGTGATCGGACATCATCCCGTGTATGCGGATACCAAAAAGGATGATACCGAAAGGGTTGATTTGCAAAAGCGTCTGGCGCCGATATTGGAGAAGAACCGCGTAGATGCTTATTTTTGCGGGCATATTCATAATTTTCAGCACATTAAGCCGAATTCGTCGCGCGTACACTATATTGTCAATTCGTCCGGATCGCTTTCACGATCGGTGCAGACAACTCCCGAAACCTTATTTTGCAGCCCCGATGCCGGATTCAGCATTTGTTCCGTAACCAACGGAGCATTTGCGTTCTATTTTATCAACCATAAGGGAGTGGAAATATATCAATATTCCATTTTCAAAAAATAAAGAAGGAATAACTCGAAAAACGCCCGTGTCGTATATTACGATACGGGCGTTTTTGTTTTCCGGCATCATTTGAAAATATTTATAATTAGACTATTGCATATCATTGCCGACAGGGGAGAGGGGTATTTTTTCCAAATTACCCCTTTAACGATTACTTTACATGGATCAACTTTTTTAACAAACATTTGATTTCCGCTTAAAATTCACTTCAGATACCGATGATACTTTTGCGCCAAATTTCAATCAAACCATTAACATCATGGAGCAAGTATCAAAAAAATGTTTCACCGGGACGAAGGTTTCGTTTACGGTATTATTATTTATGCTATCCGGATTTCTTGCATTTGCAACAAATTCGGCGCCGACGAATGCAGCCGACGTTCCGGTTTCGGGCGTCGTTACCGATGCCGGCGGGCCGCTGCCCGGAGTCAATATCATCATTAAGGGAACAACGACGGGTACGGTAACCGATGCCGCAGGTCGTTATACAATTGCGGTTCCCGAAAACAACGCCGTTTTGGTGTTTTCGTTCATCGGGTATAAAGACACGGAAGTCATCGTTCACGATCAACGTTCGATCGACATTCGAATGGAAGAGGACACCCGACAACTTGAGGAAGTGGTGGTTACCGCCCTCGGTATCAAGCGGTCGAAAAAATCGCAGGGATATGCCGTACAATCCGTTAGCGGCGAAGCATTGACAGTGGGCAATGACGCCAACTTGATGAACCAACTTACGGGAAAAGTCGCCGGCGTACAAACCATTTCGGGAAATTCCGGAGCAGGGTCGTCCGTGCGCATGGTCATTCGCGGCGAATCGTCGTTCTCCAACGGCAATCAACCGCTTTTTATCGTCGACGGCGTTCCGATCAATAACTTTGTGTACTCCAATCTGTCGGGCACTCCGCAGGAAATCGACTACGGAAACGGCGCGGGCGAGCTTTCGGGCGACGACATCGAAAGCATATCGGTGCTGAAAGGCGCCAACGCGAGCGCTTTGTACGGATCGCGGGCGGCCAACGGCGTGGTGCTGATCACTACCAAGACGGGTAAATCGAAAAATAAGTTCCGCGTTGACGTTAATTCCACCACCACCATCGAAAACGTGCTTCGTTTGCCGAAATATCAAAACAGTTACAGCCAAGGACTGGGCGATAATTTCGAATATTGGGACGGCAACAACGGCAAGGGTACGCAGGATCATCAGGATATGAGCTGGGGGCGGCCGTTGGACGGAACGCTTGTGCCGCAATTCGACTCTCCTTCGGTTGGGGCCGACGGCGTGACTTATCGGGGTGGCGACGTGTTGGCGCGCAACGGTGCGGCAATTACTCCCACGCCTTTGGTGGCGCATCCGAACAATGTTCGCGACTTCTTCAAAACGGGCGTGACGTATCACAACAACATCGCGATAAGCGCCAACAACGAACTCGGCGATGTGCGCGTTTCGTACACCAACCTGAACACCACGGGCGTTTTGCCGAATGTTGACATGAAACGGAACACGATTAATTTGAATACGGGATATAATTTCACGGAAAAACTCAATGTCAGAGCCAACGCGACGTATATCAATTCCGAAAGCGCCAATCGGCCGAGTGTCGGTTACGGTCCCGAAAACCCGATGTACACTTTTGCTTGGTTCGGACGGCAGGTCAACACCGAGAGTTTGAAGGATTATTGGCAAAGAGGCTACGAAGGCACCAAGCCGTTTCACTTCAACGCGGGATGGAACGATAATCCGTATTTCACGATGTATGAAAACACCAACGGATACGAGAAAAACAGGATGTACGGAAGTGTGGCTTTGACATATTTGTTTTGGGACGATTTTTCGGTTACCGCTCGTTCGGGTATCGACTTTTTCTACGACAAGCGTCAGAGCAAGCGGGCATACGGCACGCAACGGTTTCCCACGGGCGCGTACAAACTCGAAAACGTGTTTTTCTCGGAAATGAATAATGAATTGCTGCTTCGATGGGACAAAACGATCAATCGCGATTGGCGGGTGGAATTGCTCGGCGGCGGAAGCAACATGTCGCAAAAAAACACGTACAACAGCGGATTTGCCAACGGATTGTCGGTACCCGGCGTGTATAACCTCGGAAACTCGTCGGCCAACATAGCCATCGTCGAAAACGCTTCCAAACGCGAGATTCACAGCGTGTTGTTCACGGGACAAGCCGCTTACCGCGAACGAATTTTCTTGAACGTGACGGCACGCAACGACTGGTCGAGCTCGCTGACGCGCTCCGACGGTTCGGGACACAATTCCTATTTCTACCCTTCGGTGTCGTTGAGCGCGGTGCTGACGGAAATGGCAGCGTTGCCGAAAACGATTTCGTATTGGTCGGTTCGGGCCGGATATGCCGAAGTGGGCAGCGATACCGAGCCTTACCGCTTGGAAAGCACCTATGCGTACGGCACGCCTTACGGATCGAACTACGGTGCGGAACTTCAAGGGGTTCTCTCGAATGCCGAACTGAAACCGGAACACATGTATTCGTATGAATTCGGCACCGATTTGCGATTGTTCAATAACCGCGTCGGCATCGACATTACGTATTACAACACGCTCAACAACAATCAAATAATTCAAATCCCCGTTTCGTCCGCATCGGGTTATACGAGCCGTTACATCAATGCGGGAAAAATCAGAAACAGCGGCGTGGAAGCCGTTCTTTCGGTTGCACCGATCAGAATCCCCGACGGTTTCGGATGGGACATGAATTTCAATTTCAGCGCCAACAGGGGACATGTCGAAAAAATAAACGACGAATATGATCAATATGTGTATTCGTGGGCGGCCATTTATTCCGATCAAGATGCCCGCGTGTATGCCATTGCCCGCGAAGGTCAAGCCATGGGCGACATCTACGGTACGGGACTGAAAAAGACGGATAAAGGCGAATTGATCGTCGATGCTACGGGATTGCCCATTGCCGATCCCGAAATCATCAAATTGGGTAACTACAATCCCGATTTCATGCTCGGATTCTACAATAAGTTTACGTACAAAGGATTTCGCTTTGACTTTCTTGTCGATTGGCGACAAGGCGGCGTATTCGTGTCGCGTACGTTCGGTATGTGTATGGAATCGGGCGTGTTGGATCGGACGGAAAATCGAAATCCCGCGGATATGGTGGTCGACGGCGTGACGTGGGATAACGTATCGAACGCTTA
The DNA here is from genome assembly GCA_031551455.1 of Bacteroidales bacterium. Lineage (GTDB taxonomy): Bacteria > Bacteroidota > Bacteroidia > Bacteroidales > UBA4181 > JAIRLS01. The sequence continues at coordinate 3,838 of JAVBNP010000062.1, forward strand.
CGTCCAAAACACCAAGCAGATCAGCCCGCGCGATTATTACCGGAATCTGTATCGTCGGTTCCATGAAACCCAATCGACATTTGACGCCACTTTCGTGAAATTGCGCGAAGTAAAGCTCGGTTATACGCTGCCGCGGCCTCTGTTCAACAACACCATCAAACGCGTCGATGTTTCCGTTGTCGGACGCAACCTGTGGATGTGGACGAAAGATCAGAATTACGTCGATCCCGAAGCGGTTACCTACGAAGGAACCATGATCACCCCCGGCGTCGAAGAAATGTCGTATCCTTCCGTCAGAAGCGTTGGCCTTAATATCAATTTGACTTTTTAACACCGTCTGTCTCCGACCCTGACAGGTACTTCGTACCCCGTCAGGTCGCGTACAAGACCCGACAGGGTCTATCGACCTGTCGGGGTCGGGAATATCAAGAACAAAAACAAAATAATAATCAAAAATGAAAGCATTAAAAATATTTTCCGTCGCATCAATCATATCCGCATGCCTCATCGGTTGTACCAACGATTTCGCCAATCTCAACACCGACCCGAACGCTCCCACCGTGGTGACGGCCGACTTGTTGCTCACGCCGATATTGCGGTCGACCGTTCAAAGCCAATTCAATTACGGAAACGGAGCCGATTTGGCGCGCCACGTATCGCGGACGAACTACAACGAAGTGGAACAATATTCGCTCGGAACCAACGAAGGCGCTTGGAGCGCATATTATCTCCGATTGAACAATATCGAGGAAATGATCGAAGTGGCCGAGCGCGATCACAAAACATCGGCCAAAGCCGTGGCATACATCTTGAAAGCCTTCACCGTCGCGTCGCTCACCGACTTGTGGGGCGACGTGCCTTATTTTGAGGCTTGCAAGGGCGGCGATCTCGCAACGCCTTCGTACGACACGCAAAAGGACATCTACACTGCCGAAGGAGGCATCATCAGCCTGCTGAAAGAAGCCGAAAAATTACTTTCGGATCCTGCGGCGGACAAACTGCCTTCCGACATCATGTATGCGGGCGATCGCACGAAATGGCGCAAACTCGGGAATGCTCTTCGTTTGCGCTATTTGATGCGCATCAGCAACAGAGCTTCCGAAATATCGACGTACGACATTGCTCGGGAAATTGCCGAAATGGTAAAACTGCCTTTGCCGGAAACGAATGCCGATAACGCTTTGCTGGCCTATCTTCCTAATAATCCGAATCAATGCCCGATTTACGTGATGCGCGCCGGCGAATTTGAGTATGTTCGAATGAGCAAAGAGTCAGCCGAAACACTCAACAACCTCAACGATCCCCGACGCGCCGTTTGGTTTGCGCGCACCGCAAACTCTTCGTCGGCACAACCTCTATATGACGGCATTCCGTCCGGATGTTCATCCACCACGCTCGAAAACATGGGTTATTCGAGTCCCGACGTATCGTTGTTGGGCGACTATTTTCGCGCCGCGCCTGACGGTTGCAATGCCGTGCTGATGAACTGTTCCGAAGTGATGTTCCTCGTAGCCGAAGCCATTGTCAAAGGATACACCGACGGTGATGCCGCCGCATGGTACAACAAAGGTATTGCCGCATCCTTCGAATATTATTGCAAAGCCGCGCCGGGTACCGATTACATGTCGCAAGCCGAAGTTGCGTTCGATGCCGGTAAGGGGCTGCAACAAATCATGACCCAAAAATGGCTGGCGCAATTCTTCGTCGGCTATGAAGCATGGTTCGATTATCTGCGAACGGGATATCCCGAAATGAAGCCCCTGATCGATAATCGCAATCCCACGCGCCCCGGCGAAACACCTTCCCGATTCTATTATCCCGAAGACGAACAGGCTTTGAATGCCGCCAATTATGCCGAAGCCGTTGCCCGTCAAGGCGGGAAAGACGATATTAACACCAAATTGTGGTGGGAGAAATAAACTATACGGTAGGGACGGGGCGCGCCCCGTCTCTACATTAAAAACGAAACCAATGAAAACAATCAAAATATCCCTCATTATTCTGTTGTCGGCGCTGTACGCATCGATCGCATACCCGCAAAACCCGACCAAATACAAAGTAACATTGCCTGACGTGGGTAATTACAAAGTGCTGAAATGCGAATTTCACATACATACCGTTTTTTCGGACGGCAAGGTGTGGCCCACCGAACGGATCATGGAGGCTTATTCCGACGATTTGGATGCCATATCGCTCACGGAACATTTGGAATATCGCCCGCATTTGGCCGAATTGGCCTCCAAAGACCACAATCGCTCATTCGAACTGGCCGATCCGTTGGCCCGTAAGTTGGACATTCTCAACATCAAGGGTTGCGAAATCACCCGTATGGTTCCTCCGGGGCATACAAACACCATCTTTGTCGACGATTGCAACAAGATTTTTAATCCTTCCCGGAATCAAAATCCCGGCGATTCGACGGGTTACGGCCTCGCCGTGAAAGAGGCGGTGCGTCAAGGAGGATTCGTGTTCTACAACCATCCTTATTACCGACTGAGCCACGACAACATCAAGTTGCCCGAAAGCGTCGAAAAATTGATGGATGCGGGTTTTATCAACGGTATCGAATTGATCAACGAAAATCGTTACATACCGCAATCGTTCGATTGGGCGTTGAAGAAAAACCTCACGATGTTGGCAACGAGCGACGCGCATAGCAGCATTCCTTTGTTCAATAAAGAATTCGGGATAAAACATCGTCCGATGACATTGGTGTTTGCCGAAAAGCGATCGCAAGAAAGCATTCTGGATGCTTTGAAAAAACGTCGGACACTGATTTGGTGGCAGGATATCGTGATGGGACGGAAAGAACTTGCCGAACCTTTTGTGCGCGCCTGCGTGAACATCAAAAAATACGAAATCGAAAACAACCGGCTCTCGATCACTTTCGAGAATTTGTCGTCGGTGCCTTTCGACGTAGAATTGATCTGCGATGAAAATGTTTATGTGTCGCAAGCCGTTTCGTTGCAACCGAACACCGAAATCATCATGACCGCCGATGTGTTGAACAAATCGTTGAAATCCGTTCCCGTAAACATCAGAATCAACAACGTTTGGATTACCGATCACACGCCGTTGGTTCTGACCTATGTTTTCGAGAAAAAGTAATAATACCGCTACGGACGCACCGTAATGTAAAAGCCTCGGAAATTGTCGACAACTTCCGAGGCTTTTTGTATTGCCGATATTATTAGGCTTTCAATCCCACATCCGCCGTAAATCGTTCCATAATGCCGTCCACATCGTAGTTTTTGGCGCGTTTCACGGCAGCTTTCCTGAAATCCTTTTGTTGCTGCGGATCATCGAGATACGCGATGATTTTTTCCGTCATTTGATCCTCGGTGTTGACCAGATATCCGCACACGCCGTCGTCGATAATGTCCTTGGGACCTTTGGTGTTGTAGGCGATCACGGGCAAGCCGCAACTGAGGCTTTCGAGCACCACGCACGAGAATGTGTCGAATTTCGAAGGAAACACGAGTATGTCGGCCGCCGAATAGATTTCGGGAAGTCGTTCGCGCGCCACCCAGTTGAAATAAAATCCTTCGGGCAATTCCTTCTTCAATTGTTCGTATGCGGGACCTTGTCCCACCACCAGCAACGCGACGTCGGGAATCGCTTTCTTCACCGTTTTATAAATGCGTGGCAGTTCCAACACGCCTTTTTCCTTGCTCACCCTGCCGGCGTATAGCATTACGGGACGGTTGTTGTCGATTCCCAAAGCTTCGCTTTTGAGCGCCTTAACGGGACGGAAAATATCGTCGGCCCAATGTGCGGTGAGGCGGACTTTATCTTCGGCAAAGTTCATTTCGCGCCCGGTGAGCCATTTGCGTTGGTCGTTATTGAGTACAAACACGCGGTCGAAAGCGCCGTAATACATACGCAGGAAACGGCGAATACGGTTTTGGTTATGCTTGTCGAAATTCAGCACCTTTCGGCTGAACATCACCCAGTCGGTATGGATGAAGAAACTTGCCGGAACCGAATAGGCGTGTTTCAGATACAAACCCATGGCGCCCATGATACCTTCGGTGGAACAAATTACGCGATCGTATTCCCGCTCGTGGAAAAGGTTGTGGATCTCCACGAAATTGGGTATCCGCACGGGTTGGTCGGGATAGAGCGGTATGCGAAATTCGCACACGGGTTTTACCACAATCAAATGGTCGTCGCTTTCGAGCGTATCGCTGCATACCAGCAAATCGACGGGCAGATTACGCCGTTTGATTTCGCGGTGCATCGCCTGCAAAGCCGACGACACACCGTTCTTGTCCTCGAAGGTGTCCGTCAGCCAAAGCGCGCGTTCGGGATGCCGATACTTCCCGAGACCGGCCGAAAATTCTTTGAGAAACGGACGAGTGTTAAACAAAACTTTTGCGCTTGTGAAATGCGCCGACAGCAGCAACGACGAAGCAAGGAACGGAAACGACAGCCCGTCGAGGAACCCTTCCAGATCGATGCCGTTTTTGTTTTTCTTGCTTTTTTCGGTATAAGCACGCAGATAACTCGGAAGTTCGATTTGCGCAATCAGTTTCTCCAAATTCGGCGTTTTCGATTTTTTATTCCCGGCCATTTTCGATATTTTCTTGACCAACCGCGAGAACAAGAGCTCGTTTAAATGCCGATTGATCGAGTAGATCGAGCGGTAGTATTCTTCGGCGATAAATCCGTTCCCGCTTTGGTGTTCTTTGGCCATTTTTACCACGTCTTCGAAAACCGGTTTGTACGCCGACGACACGATGAATTTCTTCAAAAACGAAGGCGATTTACCCAACAGGCAGTTGTGGAAAATATTGACAAAAGACATGGTCACTTTGTGCCGTTGCGATTCGGCAAAGGCATTGGAAGCGATCAAGGAAACGATTTTGTCGGAAGTTTCGCCTTTGTGCAACAATATCCGCAGCAAGCCCGGATCTTTGTAGTTCAAAGCAATCTGACACACGTAGTCCAAAAAGGCGATGGTGAGTTTTTCCGAATTTTGGTGCGATCCGTAAGGGACCATGTCGCCTCGACGTATGGCTTCGAGGGCTAATTGCGATTTACTTTCCGTTTTCAACCGTTCTTGCAGGTTCGGAACATACAGATATGTACCCGTCAATCCCGCAAAGAAACCCATGTGGCTGTCCGAGCCTCCCGAAAGCGATTTTTTATGCGGATCGCGACAATACCGTTCGGGATCAATGTCGAACCGGACGGACAATCGTGCGATTTTTTCGGGAGTGACGCCGTCGATCCATTCCTTCACCAGCATGTTCTGCCATGTGTCGCGTTGCCCGTTGAGCATTTCGAAACGTTCGAAAATCAACAGCATCTTTTCGAAAAAATCCGACGGCGGCATCTTGTCCGTGGCGTAATGGTAAAGCGGATGTGCCCATATTGTGGGAATATCGTTGGCGCAGGTGTATTCCTGAAAGGTATAAATGTTCTTGCGAAGCTTGTCCAGTCGTTTTTCCTGTTCGGGCGTAAAACCGTAAGCAAGCACATGAATACCGATGTTGAAATCGGGTACCCAACAACTAAACTCGGCGGCAGTTAACACATCGATACCTTTTTCGCGTAAAGCGTGACACGATCGGGCATTGTTATGGTTGGTAACGGTCAATGCCTCGCAACCGTTTTTTTCCAGTTCCTCCACCCCTCTTTTGGTCGAGATCCACGTTTCCGGAACATTCAGAATACGACCGATCAATTCGTCGGGTTCGTCGCTGTTGCAATCGTGGCAATGTAAGTCGATTTTTAAAAGATCCTCGCGGGGGAATTTTTTAAATTGTTCCGAAAGGAAACGGTCGAGGTCGGTTTTTAATTCCGATTGAAGTGTGTTAATGTTCATGATTTACGGCTTATTTGATTTTTCAAAGTAACAATCCTTTTGTTAACTATATGTTAAGTATTTTTTAAGCATAAATGAAATATTGACGAAAAATAAAAGGTGCCCTTCGATTCTTCGAAAGGCACCGTACATAACGGAACTATATAAAGACGCCGCAAACCGGCAGAGAATATTCGTAAAACAACCGGAAGTTTTCCGGTTCGACTTACATTGCGAAAGATTCTTGCACGGGATCGAACATCACTCCGCAACCCAAACAGTAACACCACATCGGTTCGACGGGTACTCCTTCGTCGGATTGCAGACGTGCCTTTGCCGGTATAATGCTGCCGTAATTGTTGTATTCCCAATGAATTTCCTTGCATCCGCATTCGGGGCATTCGATTTTAGTCGGTTGAGTTTTCATATTGATTCTTATTTATGTTTCATTTGTTTATCGAATTTCGACAACAAACATATGGAACAAACGTTTCCTTATGGTTATCGAAAGTTTATGTTTGCGTTAAATACGACGCCAGCGTAATAAAGGTGCCGGCAGACATCGGGTTGATGACGAATTTGTACCCGATACCTTTCAGTGTACGGATTTGCTTGTCTCCGATTTTTTCGCGCAGTTTACGAACATGCACGTCAATGGTGCGATCGCCCACCATGGCATTGCCTCCCCACACCGTACCGTAGATTTCTTCGCGGTCGAACACTTTTTCGGGTTTGGACATCAGCAGCGAGAGCAGTTCGAATTCTTTTTTTGGTAAAGTGATGCGTTCCCCGTTCTTGACAACCACATACGACTCGGTATCAATGGCTATTTCCGGGTTTACTTCGATATTGCCGGTATTCGATTCATCGGACAACTCGGTTGCCAAACGATTACGTTTGAGCAGGGCTGCGATACGTGCATGCAGCAACTTGGGTCTGATGGGTTTGGCAATGTAATCATCGGCTCCGGCTTCGAATCCGGCTATTTGCGAATAATCTTCGGCGCGAGCGGTCAGGAATGCCACAATGGTAGCATCTAATCGGCGATGCGAACGAATTTCTTCGCAGGTTTCAATGCCGTCTTTTCCGGGCATCATCACATCGAGCAACACTAAGTGCGGTAATTCGGCCAAAGCGAGGCGAACTCCCGTATCGCCGTCGGGTGCGGTAAATACCCGATAACCTTCCTTACGGAGATTGTAACTCAAAAATTCGAGTATATCGGGTTCGTCGTCTACCAACAACAATTTATAATTATCTTCCATTGACTTTTTCAATACAATTTTTCGGTTGCAAAGAAAAGTCGAAAGAATATTATAAGTATTTCATTATCATTAAATAAATGTTAAGTTTATGTAAATAGAAATACCATCGATAAAATCTTCGGTTGCGTATCGATATGAATACCGGCAACCGGTAAAAAGACTTTCGCCTCTTTAAAATGAAGCAAACGTACGGGTCAGGAATTACGATATAAAAATATCGACTTCCGCATTTTGAGGATTTTGCGATTTTTCGCCGTACACATCAAAGTCGGCAATATATTGTCGATCGATACCCGATTGCCAGATTTCGGCCCATGTTTTTCCCACGCAATCGGGCAATGTGCCGATCGCTTTATAATGTTTGTAAGTTGTTTCGGAGATTTCTTTGCCAACAAAACCTTCCGGTATCACATCCAACGAAGTCGTTTTGCAACCCAATATGGTTGTGTATGCTCCCGTGAAATCACTTTCGTATTCGGTGTACACGCAATAAAGGTCATTGCTTGTTTTATTCGGAATTCGCGCCGACAAACCTTGCTCCATAAATCCGGTCCAAAGTTCGGCGAGGTCTTTCTGCGATTGTCCGTTTTGATTCGTTGTTCTTATGGCAATGCCTATGATTGAAAATCCCTTGACGGTAACGTTTTCGTAATTCATGTTTTCTTATTGTATCGGTATGTAAATTTCCGTTTTCAATTTTTCCGGTTCCGTTCTTGACGGATCGTTGCAATATTTCTCGAATATGGGCACATGACGCAGCTCGCATCCGCTTGTCGGCAACCATTCCGAGAAAATCTTATCGTAAACGATTCCTAGATTGGCATACGGGCCTTGATAAGGAAACACGGCATATCGACCGCCCGGGATTTCCCTCACTTCAATTTCGCCTTTCGGCTGGACGGGTTTGTGCACCACCAAACAAACATCCGAACGTAATTTACTGCTTTCCGTCACTTTCGGATCGTCGTAATAAACGCCGATATGTTCGATACCTGCCGAAAACAACTTCTGTTCCTTGACAAAATGCCACAGTTTGGTAAAAGTTCCCGGGAAATCGAGATCGCCGTATACTCCCGTCAGACGGATGTAAATGGCGGTTTTGGCTTTTAGATCCGTAAATTTAGGTGCTTTTAATTTCAGATCGGGATCAGATGTCGTCTTTTTCATGCTTAAATGGTTTTTATTGTTTCTGTATTCTGTCGGTGATATGCCGTAAAACCGGTTGAACGATTTTGAAAACGACGAAGGGATCTCGTAACCTACATTGCAGGCAATTGTTTCTATCGGTAATTCGGAGTAACGAAGCATCAACGCCGCCGTTTCAACACGGGTGCGGATGATGTATCCCGCTAACGTTTCGTGACAAAATGCTTTGAAGATGCGATGAAAATGGAATTCGGAAAAGTTTGATATTTCGGCCAATTTTTTCAAATCCATTTCCTCATTTAAATGGTTGTTGATGTATTCGACAACCGTATTTACCCGTTTCAGATAATCTTCCTTTGTTGACGCTTTTGTTTTCATGAAGCAAAGATACGGGCAATCCGGAAACCGGTCTTTTCCAATCTTGCTAAGTTATCTCGGAAAACAAAAAATAACCGGCGGTTTTTATAATTAACGAATATCCGGGAAAATCAAGATCGAAAAAAACGACTTTTTGTTCTTCTAAAGCCAAATAGAGGCCAAATTGAAAGCAAAATAGTTACCGGTTTCATTTATGTATCGATTTTTCGGAACTGAACTTCACGGTTAGTTTTCGATATTTAAAAAAGCGGCATCGATACAGCAAAAAGAATTCTAAGATTAATCCAAATTATTTTCTACTTTTTGTTTGATACCTAAGTTTCTGACAACGGACATTGTAAGCGCTAATAAAAATCCTACGCATTTTTTTGAATATGAGTTTATAATGATTTTTAAGGGAATTTATTTATTCATATTAAACCAAACCGCAATAATGTCGATTATATATATATAAAGAGGGAATATTTTTTTGCATATTACCCCTTATAAAAAGATTCGCCATGCGCAGGACTATACTCATATCATTATTCCTTTCTGCCTGTATTTGCGCAACGGCACAGCCGAAAACCGTTGTATATCATCTTACTGTTTCCGACACCACAGTTCATTACACGGGTAAATCACGTAAAGCCATCGCCATCAACGGGCAAATTCCCGCACCAACCTTATATTTTACTGAAGGTGATACGGCAGAAATTTACGTACACAATACGCTGAAAACCGAAACATCGCTCCACTGGCACGGATTGATACTTCCCAACCGTATGGACGGCGTACCTTACCTGACCACTGCGCCCATCAAAGCGGGCGGAACGGCTGTTTACAAATTTCCCATCATACAAAGCGGAACCTATTGGTATCACTCGCATACCAAATTGCAGGAGCAAAGCGGAATGTACGGAAGTTTGATTATCCATAAAAGGAACGAGTCGCCAATGAAGGAATATGTGTTGTTGTTGAGCGACTGGACAAATGAACGCCCATGGGAGGTTCATCGCAGCCTGCGTGCGGCAAGCGATTGGTATATGATAAAAAAAGGCGCAACTCAAAACTATTGGGAAGCTATAAAAACTGGCAATCTGGGTGTGAAGTTGGGAAACGAATGGAAACGGATGCACGCCATGGATGTGAGCGACGTGTATTACGACGCCATGCTGGCAAACGGGAAACAGGCAACAGAGCTTCCACAAGTGCAGCCCGGTGAAAAGGTGCGCCTGCGCGTCATCAACGGCTCGTCGTCCACCTACTTCTGGTTGCAATTTGCAGGTGGTAAACTATCCGTGGTAGCCAACGACGGCATGGACGTTGTTCCCGTCGAAATCGACCGCATGATCATCGGTGTGGCCGAAACCTACGATGTGATTGTAACCGTTCCCGACAATATGAGTTACGAATTCCGCGCCACAGCCGAAGACCGTACCAAACACGCTTCGTTATGGCTGGGTGACGGTATGAAAATGCCTGCACCCGACCTGCCCAAACTCAATTACTTTGCAGGTATGAAAATGATGAATGGCATGATGAAGATGAACGGCGATATGGATGAT
>JAVBNP010000260.1:0-15513 GCA_031551455.1 Bacteroidales bacterium
TAGCGTTTAAAATCTCCAAATTGCTTAAACTTACGTTGCCGCGTTGGATCGGAAAATATTCCGCAATTGTATCATATTGTTCTTCCGTTAATTTCATATTTTCATTTTTTGCAAAGATATGAAATTATGCGTTAACACACCCAATTAGCCTTTCAGGCTAGCTCTTTTATGTATCGGACTGAAGGTCCGGCTTATTTCAGCCCGACGGCAACGCCTCGGGATGTTGAATAAGTATGATAATCGGCGCGCGCTAAAGGCGCAACTTAAATCGGGCAAAAGAATCTTAAACAGCCTCTAAAATTAAAATTTACACAAAGACCTATCGGATTTTCAAAATCCAATAGGTCTTGTCGATTTTATTTGCAATTATTCCTATTTCGATTGATCAATAGAATGTGCTTTTAATTCCGGGGCATTGTCCATTAACAAGATCGAAGAGGCAATCAGTTTTACCGCATCGTCAACCACATCAAAGTTGATGATATCCGGAACGTCATCGGGTTGGTGGTAGGGAATTCTGCCTTGATGCCCGAAAGAAAATATGCCGACGGAAGGCACTCCGTACATGGAAAACATCATGCCGTCGGTACGCGGATTAATGACTTCCGTACCTCCGATTCCTTTTTCGAAAAGTCGTTTTACGTAAACGTCATTGGCTTTTCCAACGGTTTCGACCATAGAACCGTCTTGTACCATGGCAGCTGCTCCGAGTCCGTATCCCAATCCGATCATATCGATGTTAAACATAACCTTGATGTCGGATAACGGAACACAAGGGTGCTTGACAAAGTATTCGCTTCCGAGGAGTCCGTTTTCTTCGCCTCCGAACAGAATAAAGATAATGGTTCTTTTCGGTTGGAAACCCGATTCGGACAATGCTTTGGCCGTGCCCATCGCGACGATTGTTCCGGATGCGTTGTCCAAAGCCCCCGATACCATCACGGGGATGCATCCGATGTGATCGATGTGCGCACCGACCACAATCGCTTCCGAAGCAAGTTTCGGATCCGAGCCTTTTATCGTTCCGACAATGTTGCATCCTTTTCCTTCGGGATGATATTCGGTAACGGCCTTCAGATCGGCTTTTTTATTCAATGCGAACGAGCGGGGTTTCATGTCTTTCACGATGGCGGCTTTTGTTTCGGCATAATTTTTCCCGGTTCCGGCAAACATGTCGTTAACGACGTTTTCGCTCACGCCCGCAATCAAAAGACCTTCGTGTCGACCGGCGCTGACGGTGCCTTTGGTGCTGACCTGTATGACCGCTGCGGCTCCGTGCTTTTGCGCATTTGCCATTTTGTAAGGGGAATTAAGATAGGGCAACCATTTTCGTTGCATGTCGGGATCGTTTCCGGAATATGGTGTTCCCGGTTCGCAAACAACGATTTTTCCTTTGACGTCCACTCCTTTGTAATCATCGTAGCCGAGATCGGGAGCCGTGATACCGAATCCGATATACACCAAATCGAGCCCCTTCACTTCGCCCGACGAGGAGGTTCCGCCCGGCATGTAGTCTTTGGGATATTCGTACGATTTCGATACTTGGTCCTTTCCGACGGGAAATCGTAACGTAAAATATCCGCCTTCTTTTACTTCGGTATAAGCATAATCGAAGAATTGAAAATATTCGCCGTTATCTCCCGCCGGAGTTAATCCCCATTTTTTGAACAGATCGGCCGCATAATCGGCCGCACGGTAAAAACCGGGTGAGCCGGTGAGTCGGCCTCCGCACTCTTCCGAGGTTAAATGCGTCATCCATGCACGTAAATCGGTTTCCGTAACTGAGTGCAAGACTTTACGTGCGGTCTCCTCGTTCGGTATGTTCGGCTGATTTTGTTGTGCCCGACAAAGCGGGACCAAAAACAGAGCAAATAATATGGTTAATTTGAAGAACTTCATTGTGACAAATAATTATGCGTATGAGAAAATGCAATATTACGCGAATTTATTTTGTGTCGCAAACGAACCGAGTTTATCGAGTAACGGATTCTTTCGAATTAACCGTTTTCCGATCGGACATTTTATACCCTGCCCGCTTGCATCTGCTTGAGCAAAAGTAATGATATGTCGCCCTTTAACAATTATTAAGATTTTTTATTATCGTAAACTGCCTCGAAATGGCTAACATTGCATGTTTTTCGAAGAAGAACCGGCGGTACGACATTTTGGCGATAAAATGTCATGCCGAAATGCATATCGGATAATGTGCTCGAAACGACATTCGGAAAATGATCGTTTCGAGTTGTCTGTTTTAATAAATCGTCATCAGCCAACTTAGCGTTATTTCATCAATGAAAATCGTCAAAAGAATCATTTACGTTGTTTTGGCTCTTGCATTTGCGGGAGTCATTGTTTATAAAGCCGTTTGGTCGAAACCGGGGCAAACGGAGGGAGGTACTCGCGGCTTGCCTCGTACTGCATTGCCCGTTAACTTGCAGGTGGCGAAACCCGAGAATTTCACGGAAACCCTTGCGGTAACCGGTTCCGTGGAAGCCAACGAATCGGTAATTCTTAAAAGCGAAGTATCGGGTAAGATTACGGGTATTCATTTTAACGAAGGAATGCGCGTGAGTAAAGGTACTTTGTTAATAAAAGTGTACGACGATGACCTTCAAGCGCAGTTGACCAAAGCACAGGCTAATCTTAAGCTTACTGAAGATGTGGAAGCGCGTCAACGGCAATTATTGGATAAGGAAGCCATCAGCAGGCAAGAGTATGATGTGGCGTATGCCAACTTGCAAGCGGCGCAAGCTGATGTGGCTTTATTGCAATCGCAGATATCGAAAACGGAGATAACGGCTCCGTTCGACGGAACCATCGGATTTCGTAAAGTATCGCCCGGTGAATACATCACTCCGGGAACGGATATCGCGTCGTTGGTGAACGACAATCCGGCCAAAATACAGTTTTCCGTGCCCGAGAAATATTCGCGCATGTTGGGTCGAAATACGGTGATTAAATATAAAATGGAGGGTTTGCCGAACGTTCGTACCGCGACCGTTTATGCGGTGGAACCGGTCATTGATCAAGCCACACGTACGTTGCAATTGAAGGCGCTCAGTCCCAATCCCGGCGGCGATTTAATCCCGGGCGCTTTTGCCAAAATCGATGTACAAATGGAGACTCAAAAACATGTGGTGTTGATCCCTGCCGAAGCGATCATTTCGGAATCGGCGGGACAAAAAGTTTATCTCTATCGCGGCGGCAAACCGGAATCCGTAATGGTGGAAACCGGCACCCGAACCAACAATCGCGTGGAAATCATTAAAGGAATCAACCCCGGCGATTCCGTCATTACCACCGGCATGATGCAAATCACCCCGCGAACGACGGTTGTTCCCGCAAAGATCAATTAATTTTCGATTTTTGATTTTCGATCCCTCAAGCAATCGTCAAATCAAAAATAAAAAAGTCAAGAATTATCATGAGTTTAGCCTCAACAAGTATTAAGCGTCCGGTGATGTCCATCGTGATGTCATTGGCCGTGGTTATTTTCGGATTGATCGGTGTAACCTCGCTGCCGGTGCGTGAATTTCCGAGTGTCGATCCGCCCATTATCAATGTACGTACCTCTTATCCCGGCGCCAATGCCGAAATCATCGAATCCCAGATTACCGAAATTCTCGAAGCATCCATTAACGGTATTTCGGGTATTCGTATTTTAACATCAACCAGCAGCGACGGAAGCAGTAATATCAACGTGGAATTCGAATTAGGGGTGGATATGGAAACTGCCGCTAATGACGTGCGCGACCGCGTATCGAGGGTGCAGAACCGATTACCGCGCGACTGCGATCCGCCGACCGTATACAAATCCGACGCCGATTCGAACCCCATTATCATGTTGGCCGTTCGCAGCGATCGCCGCAATCCGCTCGATCTATCCGATATGGCTGATCGTTTGTTTAAAGAACGATTGCAAACCATTCCCGGCATCAGCGAAATCAGCATCTACGGCGAAAAACGTTACGCCATCCGCATTAAGCTTGATCCCGCCAAGCTGGCTGCTTACGGATTGACCGCTACCGACGTTCGAACGCAGATTACCGCCGAAAATGTCGAGCTGCCTTCCGGAACCATTGAAGGGACGGCCGTTAATTTGACGATAAGAACATTGGGCTTGATTCGTTCGCCGAAAGAATTTGAGGAACTCATTATTAAGGAAGTAAACGGAAATCCGATTAAGCTGAGCGATATCGGTTATGCCGAATTTGCCGCCGAGGACGAAAAATCCATCACCAAACTTAATGGCGAACCTTGTGCCATTCTTGCCATTATTCCGCAATCGGGAGCCAACAATGTCGATATTTCCGATCGGTTCAAAGTGCGACTTGAAGAGATTAAGAAAGACATGCCCGAAGATATTACGGCGCAAGTCATTATGGACACCACCGATTTCGTGCGTCGTTCCATTGCCGAAGTGGAAGAAACCATCATTTTGGCATTTGTTCTGGTGGTCATCATCATTTTTACATTTTTGCGCGACTGGCGTACCACGCTCATTCCCATCATCGCCATTCCGGTTTCTCTTATCGGGACGTTTTTCATCATGTATTTGTTCGGATTTTCGGTCAACGTACTTACCTTATTGGCCATTGTGTTGGCCGTGGGATTGGTGGTGGACGATGCCATTGTGGTGATGGAAAACATTTTCGTGAAAATCGAAGACGGAATGTCTCCTTTGGAGGCCGCATTTAAAGGATCAAAAGAAATATATTTCGCCATTATTTCCACGACGGTGGTATTGGTGTGCGTGTTTTTGCCGGTTGTATTTTTGAGCGGTACCACCGGGCGATTGTTTCGCGAATTCGGGATTGCCATAGCGGGAGCCGTGATCATATCGGCTTTTGTGGCGCTCAGCCTTTCTCCGATGATGTGTTCCAAAATGTTGAAGTCGTCAACTTCCCACAATTGGTTCTACCGTGTTACCGAGAAATATTTTGTTGCCATGACCGACGGTTACAGTCGGATGCTCAGCAGTTTCATACGTACGCGTTGGGTAGCCGTTCTCGTTATTGCCGGCGCATTCGCAGCCATCGGAATATTATTTGCAAATCTCAAATCGGAATTGGCCCCGCTCGAAGACCGCAGTCGTATCACGCTCCGGGTGAGTGCGCCGGAAGGAACCTCTTACGAGAGCATGCTCAAATATGTGGATGAGATTGCCGACATGGTGCAAGATTCCGTTCCCGAATTGGAAAGCATGCAAACGATGGTTCGCAGCGGTTTCGGTTTCGTTCGGGCATTTCTCGTTAATCCTGACCAACGCGATCGTTCGCAGCAGGAAATTGCCGACAAATTGGTGGTCGATACCCGAGACCTTACCAAGGGTAAAATATTGGTAACCCAAGATCCCACCATCGGTGACCGTCGTTCCGGACAGGGCGTGCAATATGTTATTCAGGCGGCAACGTTGGATAAACTTCGATCCATACTTCCCGTGTTTATGGAAGAAGTAAGTCGGGATCCCGCTTTTGCTTTTGCCGATGTAAACCTCAAGTTCACCAAACCCGAGCTTGTGGTGAATATCGATCGCGAAAAAGCTCGATTATTGAATGTCTCTACCACATCGATTGCTCAAACAATGCAGTTGGCCTATGCCGGCCAACGTATCGGGTATTTTACGATGAACGGTAAGCAATATCAACTGATCGTGGAAGTGGACAGGACGGACCGCAGCAAACCTTCGGATCTTCCCGCTTTGTATGTTCGCAATAACCTTAACGACATGATCCAATTGGATAATCTGGTATACGATTCCATCCAAAGCAATACGCCGTCGCTATACCGTTTTAATCGATATGTGTCGGCTACCGTATCGGCCACCATGGCCAAGGGTTACACGTTGGGTGACGGTATCGTTGCCATGGATGAAATTTCCGATCGAGTACTCGACGATACGTACAAAACCGATTTGGCGGGTCAAGCGCGCGAATTCAGCGAAAGTTCCAACAGTATTTATTTTGCTTTTGCATTGGCTTTGGTGTTGGTATATTTGGTGCTGGCCGCACAATTCGAAAGTTTTCGAGATCCGCTCATTATCATGTTTTCCGTACCGTTGGCCTTGATGGGGACCCTCTTTTCTCTATGGTATTTCGATCAAACCATTAATATATTCAGCGAAATCGGGATTATCATGCTTATCGGATTGATCACGAAAAACGGTATCTTGATTGTGGAATTTGCCAATCAACGGCGCGATATGGGATATTCCGTTCTCAAAGCGGTAAAAGATGCTGCAGTGTCGCGTCTTCGTCCCATCCTAATGACGAGTTTGGCCACCATTTTCGGTATTTTGCCGATAGCGATGGCATTCGGAGCCGGATCCGAAAGTCGCGTATCGATGGGTATTGCCGTGGTCGGAGGGATGATTTTCGGAACCGTTCTGACACTGTTTGTCGTTCCGGTAATGTATACGTTTATTACGGGCAAAGAGCGGATTGTGATCAGAGAAGAAGATTATTTGTAATTGATCTCAAACATTGGTTTCAAATAACATTGAATAAGATTTTATAAATATGTTCAGAAATATCTTTTTTCTTTTATTATTGACAAGTTGTTGTGTCCGATCGGTTGCGCAAGAGCCGATACCGCTTGCTCTGGCGGATGCGATTGCCGAAGGATTGGAAAATAATTACGGTATTCGTTTGGCGCGCAACAGTGAACAAATAACCGACAATAATGCGACCATCGGTAATGCGGGAATGTTGCCCTCGCTTATGCTTAACGGGACGGCAACCAAAGGCGTTGCCGACAGCAACATGAAATTCTTCGACGGACGCGAACAGGACAGAAAAGGTGCCAAGTCGACCAACTTAAACGGTAACATTGCATTCGATTGGACGGTATTTGACGGATTGACCATGTTTGCCAATTATAACAGATTGAAAGAATTGGAGATGATGGGTAAAGAAAATCTGCGTGCGGCGATTCAAGAAACCGTTTCCTCCATCATGACCGTTTATTTTGATATTGTGAGTCGCCAACAAGAATTAGCTTCCATGGACCGCATATTGAAAATTTCGCGGCAGCGCATGCGTAGCGCCAACGATCTTTTTGTCGGCGGAAAAGTTTCGAAAGTGGATCTACTTTCCGCCAAAGTGGACTATAATGCCGATACGGCTTCGTGCATACAACAAACGGAAGGCTTGAAAGATGCCAAGATACACCTCAATAAATTGTTGGCACGTGAAGTTACCGCCGATTTTTCGGCCACGGATACCATTGTTATCGACCAATCGCTTCAATACGGTCGAATACACGATAAGGCGTTGGCCGAAAATCCCGATGTCATATTGTCGCGATTGTCGGTCAATGTGGCTGCTTTTTCGTTGAAAGCGACGCAAGGGACTCGTTATCCAAAGGTAAGACTCACTTCGAGTTACACCATGACCAAAAACAATTCCGAATCGGGACAAGTGTCCGAAAACAAATCAAATACATTTAATTACGGAATTACGGCAAGCGTTCCTCTTTTCAATGGGTTGAATATCAACCGTGAAATTAAAAATGCCAAACTCGAAAAAGAAGCAGCCGATTTACGGCACGAAGAAATGCAAAAAGATGTTGAAGCACAAGTTGCCACGGCTTACAGCGCTTACGAAGTAAACCGTAAATTGGCAGCCTTTGAAGCGGCCAATCTGAAACTTGCCGCCGAAAATCTCGATATTTCCATTGATCGTTACCGCTTCGGCGCCATATCGGCCATCGAACTTCGCGAGGTACAACGCAGCTACATTTCGGCAACCAATCGTTTGATCGTGGCTACTTATAATGCTAAGGTAGCCGAAACGGCATTGAAACTGCTTACGGGCGAAGTAATACAGTCGGAATAGACTTCTTTCCAAAATTCAACTTTTTATAAGTTGCAATAAAGAAGCATAATAAGCCCTACTAAGTTTTTAAACCAATAGGCTTATTGTATATAAATGATTGACGGTTAATGAAAATACCAGTAACGCCATGTTTTTTCATCGGAAATTCCCATTGAAAAATAAAACCGGTAGGTAATTCCGGACCTTAAAGTCGGGTTGGCATAATCGAGACCATCTTATTTTAGGCGTCACAGACGCGCCATAAGTGCAATTCCGATAATCATTTTATTTTTATATCTTTGCGTCGCGAAAACACAACGGGCTCGTGTTTTTGCGACGCAAAGGCCTCATAGTTCAAGGGATAGAACGAAAGTTTCCTAAACTTTAAATTCCGGTTCGAGTCCGGGTGAGGCTACAATAAAATCGATTAATATTGCGCCGTCGATTCGTCGTGTTTTCGATAAAGTCGATAAAATTTCATACACTTTCTTCTCACATATGAAACCGAATTTCGTCTTCTTGAACAACTCGGTTCTTCATGCGTAAATAATATCACATCACTTTGGAAACCAAACTTATCAATCCATGATTAACATTCGTCGGGAAGTTTCTTTGCTTCCGTACAATACGTTCGGCATTCCGGCTACGGCCGGGTTATTTGCGGAAGTCGATCATCCGAAAGAGCTGACCGATTTTCTCGCTTCTCTTTCCGACCCGTCGTCAGCTTTGATTTTGGGAGGCGGAAGTAATGTCTTATTTGTTTCCGATCGTTGCGAGACGGTTATTCACCCCGTATTTAAAGGTATTGAGCCGGTAAACGCGACCGACGGAAAAGTGTCGGTGCGTGTCGGAGCAGGCGAAGTTTGGGACGATTTTGTCGATTGGTGCGTCCGACAAAATTATGCGGGAGCCGAAAGTTTGTCGCACATACCGGGAACGGTGGGTGCTTGTCCCATACAAAACATCGGCGCTTACGGTGTTGAGGCAAAAGAAATTATCGAAAAAGTGGAAACTATCGAGATAGCAACCGGAAAAACGGTTGTATTCGATAACACACAATGTCAATTCGGCTATCGCGACAGTTTTTTCAAAAAAAATAAAGGTGCTTATCTCATTACGGCGGTACAATTCGGGTTATCCGAAAACTTTATTCCGGACATCAAGTATTCGGAACTCAAAACCGAATTGTCGCGCGAGACCATCGTAACCGTTGCGGCCGTTCGCCGAGCGATTATAGCCATACGCGACAGAAAATTGCCTGATCCGGCGGAATTCGGTAATGCCGGCAGCTTTTTTAAAAACCCGGTTATTTCTGCCGAAAAATCGGTGGAAATAAGTCGTTTGGATTCGCAAGCGCCATTATATCCGGTTGCTCCGGGGCAATATAAAATATCGGCTGCATGGTTGATACAACAAAGCGGAATGAAGGACGTACGTGAGGGTAGGGTAGGGACTTTCCCCAAACAACCATTGGTTATTGTCAATTACGGCGGTGCATCCGGGAAAGAAGTGCTTGATTTTGCAAAAAGAATTGTGGAAACGGTTGATGAAAAATTCGGCATCCGATTGGAACCGGAAGTAAATATCGTATAAGTTTTTGCCGAAAAAGAAAAAAGAGCGGTTCTCCCGAACGGCTCTTTTCAATTACTAACATTTACAACTACTAACTTATGAGAAAAACTACTGCTACTATGAAACTATATTTTACAGATCAAATTTCGTGCCAAAATATCGATTTAAACTACAAATATCATATTAAAAAAAGAGCGGTTCTCCCGAACGGCTCTTTTCAATTACTAACATTTACAACTACTAACTTATGAGAAAAACTACTGCTACTATGAAACTAAAAATATAAGATTCAAATTTCGTGCCAAAATCGACTGCCGGATCATCTTTTTGCCCTTATTTCGATTCTTCTTTGACCGGCATCACGTTCTTCGTTGGCGGGAGCATTATTTTTTGCGGGATTTTTACTCGGAACAACGGTCAACATTCGCTTATCCACCCCTTCTTCTATCAAACGACGTACAATATATTCGGCTCGCTTGTTCGCCAAATCGGGTTGTTTGATTTCGGAGCTTTGATCGGCGAATCCGGTAATTTGAAATACGATACCCGGATTAGCTTTGAGAATGGATGCGATGCGCGGAACCAACGGTTGAGACATTTCGAGAACTTCGGTGCTGCCTTTTTTAAATCGTATCCATCCCGTAAACAGTTCTCCGTTCAACGGTTGCATGCTCAAACTGTACGTTCTTTGTTCCTCATTGAGGAAAACACTTTCGGTCAGATAATAGCCGTCGGGAAATTTGATCCAATATTCTCTTTGGTCTTCCTGCATGGACAGCTTAAACGATCCTTCGGCGTCGGTACGCATGATTTGTGTTTCCCCGTCGTTGTTGAAACAAATGATGCCCCGTTCGAAAACGGGCCTTCCCGTCGTTTTGTCATACAAGTTGATGACTACCGGAAGCATGGTGGATAATTGCAATTTGATATCGCGATTAATATCGGTGAATTGTTTTACTTCGCCCGGTTTTACGTCCATCAATGCCGGTCGAAAACCGGTTGTCCGTACGTACATCATGGGCGATTCGCCGGGTTTCAGAAAAAAACCGTAATATCCCAAGCTGTCGGATACCGTGTGTTGTACCGCCTTTCCGTCAACCGACAAGGTTAATCGCGCCCCCGCAATGGCAGCATGATTATCGGCGTTGGTGATATTTCCTCCGAGATACAACACCGTCGGCAAACCATCGAACATGTAAATGTCGTCGCTTACCGATTCATTGCGTGTCGATGACATCAGACCGATGTTTTCCGTTATCACCAAATTAAAATCGTCTCCTTGCGAATTATACGGACGGCGAAGATTTACCGGCGGATCGAATGAATGTCCCCTGATGACGGAACAAAAAATGTCGAGTCCCCCGTAACCGATATGGCCGTCGGAAGCAAAGAACAACAACGAATCGGCGTACACGAAAGGAAATTCTTCTCTGCCCAACGTATTGATCGTACTTCCCGCATTGACGGGTTCGCCCCATTTACCGTTTTGATTTTGATCGATGCACCATATATCCGTTTGTCCGATTCCCTCGGGCGAATTGGACGTAAAATAAAGTCGTCGTCCTTTATCGGCGATGGCCGGGTGGCCGGTTACTTGATTTTTTTTGTTAAGCAGCACAGGTTCGGGATCCGACCATTTACCGCTTCTTTGTCGGCTGACATATATGCCGCAACGATCGTTGTCCGGATCACAATAGTTGAAATAGACGCATCGCGCAATGCTGTCGTAGGTGAACAACCCGGCGCTGACGTATTTGGGCAACAAAAAGTCGGCCGGTTGAGGATTCACAAGTTTCCCGTTGAGCAGTCGCGCCATATACGATTCCGCATATTGCAACCCCGTACGTTGGTCAACCTTTGAATTTTCCGTCGGCACGTCTGCTTCCGAATAGAAAATCATACCGTCGGTAAAAGTCGATATGCCGAATTCTCCTCCCGCGGTATTTATCTCCGAAGCCAATCGGAAATTGGCATAAGGATTAACTTGATGATTTTGAAGCGCAAATCGGCAAGAAGCCGTTTGTGCTTCTGCCATGGGATGTTTCGGTTGCAATCTAAGGCATTGCTCAAACGCATTGACAGCTTCGAGGTAATTACCGGTTTGTTGCAATGCTAATCCGTATCGGTACCAAGCATCCCCGGTTGCTCCGACATAATTTGCGGCTTGTTCCAACCACGATAATGCCGTTTGCGGCCGATTGGTATTTAAATAACATAATCCCGTTTTGAGCAGCATTTCGTAACGACCGGCGTCTTTTGCTTTGACAATTTCTTTTTCGTATATCCGAGCGGCTGCGTCGTACAACTTGTTGTCATACAACTTATCGGCTTTTGACTTTTGTGCGAAACCGGGCACGACAGCCACTCCCGTCAATAAAAAGACGATATTGAAAAATATAACGAGGCGAGTGCGAAACAGCTTTACTTTCATTTTGATCGGATTACTTCAACGGTTCCTCTTTGTACAATTCCTTCCGGAGAAGTGGAAATATAGAAATATACCGCCGGTTCCACTTGATGACCTTTATATGTTCCATCCCAACCATTGTTGCCTTCATGAAGCAAGAGGCCCAAACGATTAAATATTTGCACTTTATACCCGGAGGCAAAAACATCGTTGATGCCGTCGCCGTTGGGTGTAAATGCAGTGGGAAGTTTTTCCGCTCCCGTAATATTTAATGTTCCGGAAACATATGCAAAATTATAATTTTTGTCCGAACCTCCCGATACATTAATCGGATAATCGCCCGGCGCCGATCCTTGATGTACGTTACATGCCGCCGTCGGCAATTGATCAACGGAATTAACATTATCGTTGTACACAAAACCGGAATAAACGATTTCCCATTCGGGATCGGGTGCGCCCTGTTTTCGTGTTTTATCCGCTGCGGTCGCGGTCAGTGTGGCCTTACGTACGGTAAAAGGAATTGATATCGGCGGTACGATGCGGCCTTGACCGCCTGTGAACGTTACCTTGATTTCGATGGTGCCGGCCGATAATGTTTCGGTCATCCATTTTTCTTTTTGGATATCGTAACCCAAAATATTGATTACACCCGCCGGTTCCGATGTTACGACTAACTCGGTCGGCAATATGCCGGTGCTCAGATTAATCGGGAATTCAAACGCATTCCCGTAGGTAACCGTCGGCAAATCTCCGAAGGACATGAGCGCCACTATGGATAATGTTCCGTTAATATACGTGAAGTCGTAACAATCATCGGCCCCGCCTTTTACGATGATGGGAATATTTCCCACCGGTGTTTCCGGATAGGCTTCAACCGAAGCCATTGGTTTTTGGTCAAGCACCGACTCCGTTTCTCCGAATTTAAATCCCGAATACCTAATGGTCAGAGGCGGATTTGTTTCTCCGAAAAAACGAGATTGATTATCGGCCGTAACCGTCAACACGACTTTTCTGACCGTTAATGTTCCCGGTATGTAACTGAAAACGTATTTGTCGTCCGATCCGTTAATAAATGTGATCGGATAATCTTCTGCCGGAGAATGATCGTTGGCCGAACATATCGCTTGCGGTGGAGTGTCAAGCATCTCTTTGGTGTCGCCTTCCTCAAATCCCGAATATCTGATAACAAATACGGGATTTGCTTCTCCGTAGTATCGAATAACGGGATCAACCGATACTTGAAGTGTGGGTTTGTCGGTTATCGTGAGCCTTCCGGGGATGAATCGAATATCGTAATTGTTGGAGGAGACACCGGTTACCGTAATGGCGTCGGGATATACGCCTGCGGGACTTTCGGGTCCGATACTACATGTAAAACTTAAACTTCCGTTAAGAACCGCCGGACCTTCATTATTGACAAATTTATGATACCTGACGGTGAATGCGTCGGGATTTGACGTTCCAACGCGGCGTGTGACATCGTTCACCGTTATGGTGAGATCGGCCTTTTGAACGGTAAGCGGTTGTTCCGCTTCAACAGCTTTGTAATTCTCATTTCCGGCAAATTTGCATGTAATTTTGGCGTTTCCCGCCCCTTTGATTTGAACGTGCGTATTACCGTCGATAACGGCAATGCTGTTGTTGCTGGTAAAAGTAAGCGGAAAATCGAGAACTTTAAGACTGCCTCCATGCATTGCGGTAAGTCCGGCCGTAAGGGGTATGGTTGCGGATCCGTAGACGACACTTCCAAAAGGATTGAATTGAATGGTCGGCGTTGCTTTTTCGATATGAAGCGGTTGCGATTTCGGCACTGCCGACAAATGATTATTGTCATTCGAAGCCGAGGCCGTAATGAGTACATCTCCCGCTTTAAGAATGGTGATAACATTGCCGGAAACACTTGCAATTGTGGGATCACTGCTTTCAAAACTTACCGGCAATCCGGGGGCATTGGTTTCACCGATGGTTGTCCTTGCCGAAACGGGAATGGTTAAATATTCGCCGTATGTTATCGAGCTTTGAAAGATAAAATCAACAATGGTTTGTTCGGCCGGAGCAATATTTAAGGTATGTGATGCCGAACCGGCCGTGTAATTATTGTCTTCGGCAACGGAAATGGTGATTAAAGCGGAGCCTTTTCCGTAAATGGTGATCTTTCCGTCGCCGGCAATCCCGGCAACGGAAAGATTATCGCTTTGGTAGGTGCGCGTGCCGGTCGAATTAATCGAAACGTATGTGTTGACGGAAAAAGTATTATCGCCGTATTCTTTGTTTTCGGGCCAATTGGTAAAAGTAATGGTCGGGGTCGCTTTAGTAATCATCAACGTACCGTTTTGCGGCGTTATGGTGTAATTGGTGGCCAATCCTCCCGTCAACGTGATGGGATATCCTCCCGTCACCACGGGCGATGTTGTTGTTGCCGCGCAGGAAATGGAAGGCGGCGTGATGGAGCTCTCGTTATCGGTGCCGACAAATCCCGAGTACGTGATGGAGAAGGTCGGATTTGCCGTTCCGTATATTTTGGACGCGTCGTTTGCTTTGGCGGTGAGCGCCGCTTTAGTAATCGTCAACGTACCGTTTTGCATCGTTATGGTGTAATTGGTGGCCGATCCTCCCGTCAACGTTATGGGATACCCTCCCGTCACCACGGGCGATGTTGTTGTTGCCGCGCAGGAAATGGAAGGCGGCGTGATGCTGTTCTCGTTATCGGTGCCGACAAATCCCGAGTACGTGATGGAGAAGGTCGGATTCGCCGTTCCGTATATTTTGGACGCGTCGTTTGCTCTTGCGGTGAGCGTCGCCTTTGTTACGGTAAGTTTCCCTATCGTCGGGTCGGGATTGATGTCGTAATTCGTTGCCGCGTTTGTTGACGGAGCTACGGTGATGTTGTACGTTCCCACGGGCGAAGTCGTCGTTGCGGTACACGTTACGGTCGGCGGTGTTGTGACCACGGCCGCCGTTTCCCCGTTCATAAATCCCGAATAGGTGATGGTGAACGCGGGATTTGCCGTTCCGTATATTTTGGACGCGTCGTTTGCTCTTGCGGTAAGCGTCGCCTTTGTCACGGTGAGTTTGCCGATCGTCGCGTCGGGCGTGATGTCGTAATTCGTTGCCGAAGTTGTTGACGAGGTCACGGTGATGTTGTACGTTCCCACGGGCGAAGTCGTCGTTGCGGTACACGTTACGGTCGGCGGTGTTGTGATCACGGCCGCCGTTTCCCCGTTCATAAATCCCGAATACGTGAGGGTGAATGCGGGATTTGCCGTTCCGTATATTTTGGACGCGTCGTTCGCTCTTGCGGTGAGCGTGGCTTTGGTTACGGTAAGTTTACCGATCGTCGGGTCGGGATTGATGTCGTAATTCGTTGTCGCGTTTGTTGACGGAGCTACGGTGATGTTGTACGTTCCCACGGGCGAAGTTGTCGTTGCGGTACACGTTACGGTCGGCGGTGTTGTGATCACGGCGGCCGTTTCGCCGTTCATGAATCCCGAATAGGTGAGGGTGAACACGGGATTCGCCACCCCGTATATTTTAGATGCGTCGTTTGCTCTTGCGGTGAGCGTCGCCTTTGTTACGGTCAGTTTACCGTAGGGCGTGACGGGTATGATATCGTAGTTCGTTGCCGCTCCTCCCGAGGGAACGATGTCATACGATGTTCCCGCGTTTGATGTCGTATTCGCGGTACAGGTAGCCGTTGGTGCGGTGGTGACTACGGCTGCC
>JAVBNP010000005.1:0-4979 GCA_031551455.1 Bacteroidales bacterium
AAATATTTTAAAATATTCATGACGAAAATTTCATTTCCGTTTTGTACTTTCCGTGCACAACGTAATACTCCCCCTCTCCCAAAGAGAGGAGACAGAGGGGTGAGACTCCCCTTTTTCCTGTTGTTTTTTGTTTTCGGATTCACTTCTTCCGAAGACAATACGTATGTTACCGATATTCGTCTGTTTCACATCGAACGAAGCATAAATAAAAATATCGTATGTTACGATCTTAATTCCGACACGTCGGGTGCATTGAACAAAAAAGAGCCGATACATGTCTATTGGATCAATCGCGAGGAACACCCGGGGCAACGCGGCGAATTGAATTACGTCCAAAAGGAATTGGCATTCGGATATAAAGTTACTTCCGTTGACAACAACACGGCTTTACTTAAACTTAATGCGGTGAAAACCCGACCGGTAACGCTTGAACAAAGCGGTGATCAAAAATACGTTTGTAAAACGGATATTAACGGTCGACCGGCGGTTTTACGGAAAATTTATGTTCAAACGCCGACCGGTAATTCTCTTCGGGTGGAATATGTTGAAATTTTCGGAACGGATTTTGAAACGGGGATGTCTGTTTCGGAACGTATTACCCCATAACGTTTATTATGTCGATAAAAAAACACATAAAAATATCGATCGGAGTGATATTGCTGATCGCTCATTGTACGTTTCTTTCGGCGCAACAAACCGTACGTATTCGCGGAACGGTAACCGATGCTTCCACGGGTGAGCCTTTGTCTTATGCCAACGTGTCACTTATGCCTGCCAATTTGGGCATAGGAACAATGACAAACGACGACGGACAGTATACGCTCGAATATCGTGCCGCCGGTACGGGAATTCAATTCTCCTACATAGGTTATGAGCCGGTAACAATGGATTTGACGGCCCCGAAAAACGGAATATTGAATGTTAGTTTGAACCCGTTGGCCACCGAGTTGGAAGATGTGGTAGTAACCGCACGCCGCACGCGTTATCGTAACCGCGGCAATCCCGCGGTGGAACTCATCCGCAAAGCGATTGCCAACAAGGATAAGAACCGTATGTAATCGCATCAGACGTATGAATACGATCGATACGAAAAACTGCAATTATCGCTCAACGATTTAAACGACAGTATCAAAAACGGGGCAATGTTTCGTAATTTTCCTTTTTTGGTCAAATACATTGATACGTCAAAAATAAGCGGACGTCTGTCGTTGCCCGTTTTCCTTCGCGAACGTATTTCCGAGCAATATTACCGCAAATCGCCGCGTGCGGAAAAAGAATTTATCATTGCGTCGAAAATGGCCAATTTTCACGATTTCATCGAACAGGAAACCGTCAGTGTGGTCATGGACGGAATGATCGGAAAAGCAAACATATACGATAATCAAATCATGGTGCTCGAAAATGAATACATGAGTCCCATGTCACCGCTGGCTCCAAATTTCTATCGTTTTCATATTCTCGACACGGTTGCGGTGAGCAACGTCTCGTGTATTCATTTGTCCGTTTATCCGCGTAACGAACAGGATTTCGGTTTTCGCGGTGATTTGTACATTACCAATGACAGCGCTTATGCACTGAAACGTGCCGAATTGGCGTTTACCAAAAATGCCAATGTCAATTTTGTGAACGATTTTTCGTTGATACAGGAATATTCGCTTATCGACAGCACATGGTGCTTGACGCAAGATGAGGCAACGATTGATTTCAGTTTCACGAAAAACAAAAGTCTGATGCTCGGCAAACGCACCAACACATACAGTAATTATCGCTTTGACAGACGCATTCCCGAGAGTACTTTTTTGGGTATCAACAAAGTGGACCGAATACCGGGGTACGACATGCGAGCGGAACAGTATTGGGAAGAAAAACGAACGATACCGCTTTCGCATTCCGAGCAAGGCGTGTATGACATGATTGTCGACATGAAAAACGACAAATGGTTCAACCGTGTGCTTAATCTTGCGGGAATCGTTTTTTCGGGATACATGGATGCCAACAAGTTTGACATCGGTCCGATGGGAACATTGTTCAGTTTCAACGAAGTGGAAGGCGGGCGTATTCGTCTCGGCGGAAAAACCAATGCGCGATTTAATAAACATCTGTTTTTCGAGGGCTACGGAGCATACGGTTTTCAAGACGAAAAGTTCAAATATCAGTTAAGCACGATGTACTCGTTCAACGAACGGAAACTTCATCCGTGGGAATTTCCGATGAACCTGCTCACTGTGTCGTACCAAAACGACATCGAAACGCCGGGGCAGTTTTTCATGTTCGGCAGCGCCGACCGTCTGTTGTTATCGTTCCATCGCGGGCACGCGCAACAAATGGTCTATCACAAGACATTTAGTGTGAAATACGACAGGGAGTACAAAACCGGATTTTCGTTTCGCCCTTCGTTCACGCGTCGCGAAGAAATGCCGGCGGGCGACTTGATATTCGAAAATGCCTACGGGGAAGTGAAAGACATCACCACCACGCAATTCGGCATGATTATGCGTTTTGCTCCCAACGAACGTTTTTACCAAATGCAACGTAATCGTTTCCCGCTTAATCATACCAATCCGGTATTCACGGTCAACTATTCGTACGGTTCAAAGGATTTTTGGGGCAGTGATTACGGATTTAACCGTTTGGAAGTGGGCATTGACAAACGCAGCTGGTTCTCGAGTCTCGGTTTTGCCGATATGTGGCTCAAGGCGGGCAAAATTTGGGGAACGGTGCCTTTTCCGTTGTTGGTCATTCATCAAGCCAACCAGAATTATGCTTACCAAGATGAAGCATTTAATATGATGAATTACATGGAATTCGTGAGTGATCGATATGCTTCGATGAACCTGTCGTATTGTTTTAACGGATGGATCTTCAACCGTATTCCGCTCATCAAAAAACTGAAATGGCGCGAGTTTATCACCTTTAAGGCTCTTTGGGGCGACGTGAGTGACCGAAATCTTCCGGAAAACAATCCCGATTTACTGCGTTTCCCGACCAATGCCGACGGCGTTCCCACCATGTATGCTTTGGGAGATCGTCCCTATATGGAAGCAAGCGTGGCCATCGACAACGTATTTAAGTTCCTTCGTATCGATTTGATAAAACGTATTAACTATCTCGGACATCCCGATGTTCCGGAATGGGGCGTTCGATTCCGATTGAGGTTTGTATTTTAATCGATTTCGAACAATAATCCCCTATCGGGAACCGGTTATCGTCCGAAATCAAAAACAATATCATGAATTTTGCAATCATAGCTGCAGGCGAAGGCTCACGATTGGCGGCGGAAGGGGTAACCGTTCCCAAACCGCTGATTCCGATCGGCGGCATTCCGCTAATCGAACGATTGACGGATATGTTCGAACGCAACGGCGCATCGTCGATCAGCATCATCGTGAATGCCGAAAATCACCGTACGATCGATTATTTAAAAAACAAACATTCGAACATTCCGTTGCATTTAACGATAAAATCAACGCCCGGTTCGATGCACAGTTTATATGAGTTGAAGCCTTTTCTGCAAGGTTCCGATTTTTGCTTGACAACCGTTGATACGGTATTTCGCGAAAACGAATTTTCCGCATATCTCGAGGCCTTTCGTAAAGAAAAAGATATGGACGGATTGATGGCGGTTACCGATTTTGCGGATGACGAAAAACCTTTGTATATTAGCACCGACGATTGTTTGAACATTACGGGCTTCCACGATCAACGTCCCGAAGGAAGCAAATATGTTTCCGGGGGCGTGTATTGCCTGCGACCCGAAGCATTGAACATTCTCGAAACGGCAATGCAAAGCGGTGTGGTCCGTATGCGCGATTTTCAACGACAATTAATTCGCAGCGGATTGAAATTAAAAGCTTTCCCGTTTTCGAAAATCGTTGACGTCGACCATGCAACGGATATCGCAAAAGCGGAGGAATTGGTCTCGGGCGGCTCCGAGGAACATTAATCAAGGGATTTTCCGAACGTATATCGAAAAACATAAAGAGAAATCCGAAAACAATATTCGATGGAACAAAAAAAAGTCAGATATGCCGATACCTTGAAGTCGGCCGATACCGAAGAAACCTTGGATTTATGGTTCTATCGGCCGATCGGTTATGCGTGGGCTTTGCTTTTTCGCAAATTGCATATTCCGCCCAATCCGGTAACCGTCGCAAGTATTTTTATCGGCATTGCGGCAGGTTTATTGTTCGGAGCCGGCGATTTGCATTATAACATCATCGGTATGATCATGCTGGTGGTTGCCAATTCGCTCGACAGCGCCGACGGGCAACTCGCCCGCATGACCGGGCAAAAAACCCGTATCGGTCGCATACTCGACGGCATGTGCGGCAACATGTGGTTTGTTACCATCTACATTACGCTTTGCGTTCGAATGCAACACGAAGGCATGACGGGATGGATCTGGGCGCTGGGCACTTTGGCCGGTGCATCCCATGTTCAACAGGCATCCATGTCGGACTATTATCGCAACATACATTTGTTTTTCATCAAGGGGAAAGAAGGCAGTGAAGTGGATCGGGCCGATTTCGTCAAACAAGAATTCAATAAGTTGCGTTTTTTGAAAAATCCCATTCAAAAAATCATGATGGCGTTTTATCTCAACTATACCAACCAGCAGGAAAAACTGTCGCCCCATCTGCAAAAATTCATGACATACGTTCGCGAAAACTTCGGTGAAAATATTCCGACTTGGTTGCGCGAAGAATTTCGCGCGAAGAATAAGCCTTTGATGAAATACACCAATATGCTGACATTCAACACACGGGTAATTGCGCTGTTTGTGAGTTTATTCCTGCATCGCCCGTGGTTGTATTTCGTGTTCGAACTCACGGTATTGAACATCATGTTGATCTATATGATCTTGAAGCAGGAAAGCATCAGTAAATATTTTTATAAAAAATTGATCGGTGACCCGCAAAAGCCATAAATACCGCATCTTTTTCTTTATTATCGGCTTGGCCGCACTGGGATTTATGGTG
>JAVBNP010000058.1:0-8452 GCA_031551455.1 Bacteroidales bacterium
GTTACATTTTTGAGAATCAACGAAAAAATTTTCGAAAAAAGCGATCCCGCAAAATATGGCGATTTTTTGGTATTGCAGGGACGAACGTATATCAAACTCGGCCGATTTCGTGAAGCGGAAGAATGCTTGCAAAAAGCGTTATCCGTTCGGGAAACGGCTGAAGGAAAAGCATCCGCGATATATGCAAGTGCATTGAACCATTCGGGTTATTTACGCATTTCCGAAGGAAAACTCCCGGAAGCGGAAAAGGCGCTGAACGAGGCACGAGAAATATGTCAAAAAACAAAAAAAACGAATTCAACGGATTACGCCGAAAATACACTTAATATCGGAATATTGCATCTCTACCGGGGCGAATATGAACAAGCCGCCAATCGCTTCGCGGAAGCGGCTGCTCTTTATGCACAAACATCGGGAACGAAATCTCCGGAATATGCGAAAACCTTGATATATATCGGATATTTTTCACTGCTGACGGGTAATGTACCAGAATGCGAACAATATTATTCGGAAGCCGAAACAATTTTAAAGAATACCGTGAGAGCGAATCATCCGGATTATGCGGAATTTTTGTCCCAACAAGGAATGCTATACTTTTATACGGGAAACTATCCGACGGCAAAAGAACATTTTACACGGGCAAAAAACATTTACGAAACGACATTGTGCGCCGAAATGTCCGGCTACACCGTCGCCGTGTTATATGCGGGATACGCATACGAATATACGGGAGATTACAAAAATGCCGAAAAATGTTATCTGCAGGCGGCAACCGATCAAGAAAAAAAGTTGGGAAAAGAGCATCCCGATTATGCGACCACGCTAAATGCATTGGGTCGCCTATATTACACGATCGGGCAGTATGAGTCGTGCGAAAAATATTACACGGAAGTCAAAAATATTCGCGAAAAGATATTGGGAAAGGAACATCCGAATTATGTCGTGTCGTTAAATAGTTTGGGGCTTTTATATGGCGAAATGGGAGATTATCCCAAAGCTGAAGCTTGCTTTTTGGAAGCAAAAGCGATACATGAAAAAAACTTGAGCAAGGAACATCCGGATTATGCAACGACCTTGATCAATTTGGGAAGCTTATATCATACCATGGGCAACTATACCGAAGCAGAAAAATACTACATGGAAGCAAAAACCGTTTTGGAAAGAACATTGGGAAAAGAACATCCGAATTACGCCTCTCTCTTGAATAATTTAGGAGTGCTATATAGTGACATGAGCAATTATCTCAAAGCCGAAAAATATTATGCGGAAACAAAAACGATACGAGAAAAAACCGTTGGAAAAGAACATCCGGATTATGCCATTTCTCTGATCAATTTGGGTACCACATATAACAACATGGGCGATTACCCGAAAGCGGAAGTTTATTTTTCGGAGGCAAAAGTAATTTTGGAAAAAACGTTAGGTAAAGAACATCCGAATTATGCGGCGATTTTAAGTAATTTGGGAGGTTTGTACAGCAATATGGGTGATTATTCGAAAGCGGAAGTTTATTTTTCGGAAACAAAAATGATTCGGGAAAAAACATTGGGAAAAGAACATCCGGATTATGCCACGACCTTGAGCAATTTGGGTAATTTATGCTATGCAACGGGTAATTATTACAAAGCCGAAGCTCTTTATTCCGAAGCCGGAAAAATTCATGAAAAAGTTTTCGGGAAAGAACACCCGAATTATGCGTCATTTTTGATGGATTTGGGAAATTTATACGACGATATGGGGAATTATGCAAAAGCCGAAATTTATTATTTCGAAGCCGGAAAAATCTATGAAAAAACATTCGGCAAAACAAATCCGGACTATGCATCGGTTTTAAATAATTTAGGCGCCGCATATCGGAAAATGGATGATTATGAAAATGCGGAAAAATATTACTTGGAAGCCGGAAAAATTTGGGAAGAAACCTTGAGTAAAGAACATCCTCATTATGCGACCTCTTTAAATAACTTAAGTACCATATGTCGTCTTCTGGGAAATTATCCCAAAGCGGAAACCTATTGTTTGGAAGCAAAAAACATTTGGGAAAAAACCTTAGGCAAAAATCATCCGTATTATGCAAATTCTTTAAATAATATGGGTGGTATTTATGATGACCTAAACGATTATTCAAAAGCGGAAACTTATTATTTAGAAGCAAAAAGTATTTGGGAAAAAACGATGGGAAAAGGACATCCGGATTACGCAGCTTCCTTGAATAATTTGGGACTTCTGTATTTGATGACAAAAAATTATGCCAAAGCCGAAATCATGAAAGCCGAAGCCGATCGAACACTAATGTCTCAAATCGAAAAAAACTTCGCTTTTCTCTCCGAACAACAACGAAGCCTCTTTTGGGATAAAAACAAAAATAATTTTGAAACAAGTTATTTCTACGCGTACACACGCCCCGTAAGTACAACCATCGCTCGATCCTATGACAATACGCTTTTCATGAAAGGCTTGTTGTTGCGTACCGCAAACGGAATACGCGATGCCGTTTATTCATCCGGTAATGCCGACTTAATCGGGAAATACGAACAATTAGGTCACATCCGTCAAACAATAAGTACATTGCAATCGAACGAAAGTTCCAACGGCGATATGATCCGAGCTTTGGAAAATCGTGCCGACAGTTTGGATAAAGCATTGACCATAGCCTCCGGCGCTTACAAAGATGCTAAGGAAGACATCTCCATGACATGGCAAAATGTTCGCAACGCTTTACATGACGGAGAAGCAGCCGTCGAGTTTGTCCGGTTCAGACTTTACGATAAAGGCTTAACCGATAGTGTCGTTTATTGCGCCATGATATTGAAACCCGGTATGAAGGCTCCCGCATGGATACCGTTATGTAATGAAAACCAATTGCAAAAGTTGACCAAACATATCGGCGATATTCAAGAATATACGGAAATATTGTATTCCGGCACAAAAAGCGCCGAACTGTACCGTTTGATATGGCAACCGTTGGAAAAAGAACTGAAAGGCATTCGAACGGTATATTATTCGCCTTCGGGAATGCTGCATCAAATTGCATTTGCCGCAATACCGGCGAATAACGGCATGCTATCGGACAAATACGACCTGCGATTGATTTCGAGTACCCGAGAGATCGTCCGCCTTAAAAAAGAAAAGTCGGGCATGTTACCGCAAGGTGCGGCAGCCGTGTACGGAGGGTTATGGTACGATGCCGACAAAGACCGGCTTATTGCCGAAGCGAAAAAATCAAGCAGCTCCACCCTAACCCTCCCCTTGGGAGCGGGAACACAGCTAATAACAATCGCCGGCGTTCTCCCCAAAAACCAAAAACGCGGGCAATCGTGGGATTATTTGGAAGGAACGGAAACAGAGGCGAAACAAATCTGCGGTTCTTTGAAAGAACGGAATATTCCCAACCGATTGTATACGGAAACGGCGGGTAACGAAGAATCGTTCAAACGATTAAGCGGAACATCGACGGGCATTATTCACTTGGCTACACACGGTTTCTTTTTGGAGGATGTCGAAGACGAGAGTAACCGCGATATGATGCGCACGCTCGGAGGCAACAACCAAAAAGCATTCGAAAACCCGTTGTTGCGTTCGGGCCTGCTGATGGCGGGCGCCAACCGCGCTTGGATGGGCGAGGACGTCATCGAAGATATTGAAGACGGTATTCTCACTGCCGACGAAATCGCACGGATGAATCTGATCAAAACCCGATTGGTGGTGCTTTCGGCTTGCGAAACGGGTCTGGGCGAGATAAAGAACGCCGAAGGAGTATTCGGTTTGCAACGCGCCTTCAAATTAGCGGGAGCCGAAACATTGGTAATGAGTTTATGGTCGGTTCCCGACGATGCCACCTCCGAATTGATGTCGGCTTTTTACAAGCTTTGGCTTTCGGGAAAAACCAAACACGAAGCCTTTGCTTCGGCACAAAAATCGGTACGCGAAAAATACAAAGCCCCCTTTTATTGGGCGGGGTTTGTTATGATGGATTGAATAACGAATAAATCAACTTTGAACCGAATCTTCATGAAGATCCGATTCAAATAATCATTGAATTTTGATTTTTTAAATCCGTGTATGAAAAGAATTATCTTGATATTGTTGGTATCTTGCGGTATTCTTACGTTACGGGCACAGGATGCCGGCGAAATTTTGGAACAAAGCAGGCATCTGTCCGATCAAGGTAAATATTCGGAAGCCGTCAATCTGTTGCAAAACTACCTTGTTTCGTCGGATAAGAATGATCCGTATTATACGGTTGCATTGTTACATTTGGGAAGTGTATATATGTCAATGAACGATTACAAAAAAGCAGAACATTGTTATTTAGAGCAAAAAAACATCGCCGAGAAAATCTTCGATAAAAACGATAGGCGTTATGCAAATTCACTGAGTGCCTTGGGTACGTTGTACTCCGCAATAGGCGACAACGTAAAAGCGGAGTATTATTTCACGGAGGAGAAAAACATCGCCGAAAAAGTTTCGGGTAAAGAATCTCACGATTATGCGAGCTCGTTAAGTCGATTGGGATTTCTGTATCTTTCCATGGGCAATTACGCGAAAGCCGAATCCGTCTTTTTGGAGGCAAAAAACATCAACAAAAAGATTGCGGGCGAGAATTCATCGGACTATGCCAATTCACTGGGCGCTTTGGGTAGTTTTTATATTTCTGCGGGCGATTATTCCGGTGCGGAAGCTTGTTATTCGGAAGCAACGAATATTTGGGAGAAAGTTTCGGGTAAAGAATCGTGGTTTTATGCAAACTCCTTGGAACTTTTGGGAAGTTTGCATAAAATCGAAGGTGATTTCTCAAAAGCGGAAACTTATTTTCTCGAAGCAAAAAACATCGTTGCAAGAACATCGGACAAAGAATCGTGGAACTATGCCAACTCATTGAATCATTTGGGAGCGTTGTATGCTTCCTCGGGCGATTACCTAAAAGCGGAAGTTTATTATTCGGAAGCGGCGGACATCCATAAAAAAATATACGGCGAAAACCATATACAATACGCATTTGCATTACATATATCGGGAACCGCATATCTCGGAATGAATGATTATGCGAAGGCGGAAGCTTGTTTTTCGAAAGCCGTAGCCATCGGAAAAAAAACTTCGGGGAAAGAACATCCGCATTATGCGACCTTATTGCAGGGTTTGGGAATGTTGTATCAATACAAAGGCGATGACGCAAAAGCCGAATCCGCTTTCTCGGAAGCGGCAAGCATTTATGAAAAAATATCGGGCAAAACACATCCCGATTACGAACGATCGTTGAATTTCCTTTTTGGTTCGTACATGGCCGGGAAAAAATATCCCAAAGCAATAACGGTGAGAAAAGAATTGGACCAAATCACCGTATCGAAAACGGAAAAAAACTTCACCTTTATGTCCGAATCGCAAAGAAGCGCTTTTTGGGATCAGAATAAAAACAATTTCGAATACGGTTATTCCTTGACACAAGCATATCCCGTTACTGCCGCCGTCGCACTTGCATACGACAACGCGCTTTTTACCAAAGGGTTGTTATTGCGTACCACCAACGGCATTCGCGATGCGGTTTATTCATCGAATGATAGCACATTGATTCGCCAATATGACCGATTAAAAAATCTTCGTCAACAGTTGAGTATTCTGCAATCGAAAGAAATATCCGACAAAAATTTTATTAAAACGTTGGAAATCGCGGCCGACAGTTTGGATAAAGCATTAACCTCGGCATCCGAAACGTACCGAGATACCAAAGTTGACATTTCGGTGAAATGGAAGGATATACAAGCAAATTTGCGGTCGGATGAAATTGCCGTGGAATTTATCCGGTTTCGGTATTGCGACGAATTTCGTTATTACCGCGAAAATAGTCATTCGGACAGTATCCTGTATTGTGCTTTGGTTCTAAAAAAAGATTCGAAAGCGCCCGTATGGATTCCTTTATGTGATGAAAAACAACTGCAAACATTGACCGAACGCATCGGCGATATTCAAGAATATACGCAAGCATTATATGCCGACACGAAAGACGCCGAACTGTACCGTTTGATTTGGCAACCGTTGGAAAAAGAACTGAAAGACGTCCGTACGGTATATTATTCGCCTTCGGGAATGTTGCATCAAATCGCTTTCGCCGCATTATCCTCGGGCAACGCAACATTGTCGGACAAATACGACCTGCGATTGGTTTCGAGTACCCGGGAAATCGTCCGTCTCAAAAAAGAAAAATCGGGTATATTGCCGCAGGGCACGGCAGTCGTGTACGGAGGGTTGTGGTACGATGCCGACAAAGACAGGTTAATCGCCGAAGCAAAGAAACCAAACAACCCCACCCTAACACTCCCCCAAGGAGAGGAAACACGGCTAATAACAATCGCCGATGTTCTCCCCAAAAACCAAAAACGCGGGCAATCGTGGGATTATTTGGAAGGAACAGAAACAGAAGCGAAACAAATCTGCGGTTCTTTGAAGGAACGAAACATTCCCAATCGATTGTATACGGAAACGGCGGGTAACGAAGAATCGTTCAAACGATTAAGCGGAACATCGACGGGCATTATTCACTTGGCCACACACGGTTTCTTTTTGGAGGATGTCGAAGACGAGAGTAACCGTGATATGATGCGCACACTCGGAGGCAACAACCGAAAAGCATTCGAAAACCCGTTGTTGCGTTCGGGTTTGCTGATGGCGGGCGCCAACCGCACTTGGACGGGTGAGGACATCATCGAAGACATTGAGGACGGTATTCTCACCGCCGACGAAATCGCGCGGATGAATCTGATCAAAACCCGATTGGTGGTGCTTTCGGCTTGCGAAACGGGCTTGGGCGAAACCAAAAATGCCGAAGGAGTATTCGGCTTGCAACGCGCTTTTAAATTGGCTGGGGCCGAAACGTTGGTGATGAGTTTATGGACGGTCCCCGACGAAGCCACTTCCGAATTAATGTCGACGTTTTACAAGTTTTGGCTCTCGGGAAAAACCAAACATGAAGCCTTTGCATCAGCGCAAAAATTGGTACGCGAAAAATATAAAGAACCCTTCTATTGGGCGGGGTTTGTTATGATGGATTGAACGAATCGTAAATGTTTCCATCTTTGAATTGTCGAATCTCGGGATTTTGAATCCCTTTAATTCATTCTCAAATGAACTCGTTAAAAGTATACATTACGTTTTGCATCTTCGCTCTATTTTCGGGATGTACCCCGAAATCGGGAATGCCCGGCAACGTTGCAACCGATTCCGTTGCTTTTTTGCTCGAACGAAGTCGAAATACGGTCGAGTCTCTGCCCGAACAAGCGTTAAAAGATGCGGAACGAGCATCGACATTGATCAACGGCATCAATGTCGACGATGCGACCATGTTTTCCGTTCAAGCCCGATTGGGAATTGCCGCACTTAAAAACGGAGATAACGCACGAGCTTTGTCTTGTTTTTTGAATGCCGTTCAATACGAAACGAAAAGCGATCCGGCATCTGTTGCCGAAGTATATCGGAATATGGGCAATATTTACACGGAACAAGGATTTTACGTAAACGCATTGGAATGTTACATAATGGTATTGAATATCGGCGAACGGGAAAAAGACTTGGCCGAACAGGCGGCAGCATACCGCAATATCGGCGTTGTGTACCAAAAACAAAAAAAATACGAGCAA
Source organism: Bacteroidales bacterium (assembly GCA_031551455.1). GTDB lineage: Bacteria > Bacteroidota > Bacteroidia > Bacteroidales > UBA4181 > JAIRLS01. Next base: position 7,632 of record JAVBNP010000058.1, read on the forward strand.
GCCGAGACTCAATACAATTTGAGCTTGCAACTTTATTCGTCACTCAACGACAAAGAAAAACAAGCAGACTGCCTTAATAATCTCGGGGCGCTGAATCAGGAACAGTATCGATCGGACAAAGCCCTCGAATATTATCGAAAGAGCGAAGAAATCTACCAATCCTCGGGTGACAATCTGCAATTGTCCAAAACGGAATGCAACATCGGCCAAGCATATGACAACATGGGCAAAATCGACAAAGCATTCGAATATTATCGACGTTCATTGGAAACCGCAAAAAAAACACCCGGATCCGAATCGACCATTGCGCAAATATATTTCAACATGGGGCTTTCGTTTGACATCCTCGGGCAATCCGATTCCGCTTTAGTCTGTTACAACAAATCCGTTACAACAGCCGATAAACTGAAAATGGACGAATTGTTGCAGTATGTATTGAACTATCGCAGCCGACTTCTCGCCGATCAAGAACGATTTCATGAAGCTTACGAAGACATGGAAAAAACGGGGATGCTTTATCAAAAACTCAACAATAAGAAGACGATCGAAGAGTTCACCCAGAAGTATATGCAACATGAATTTGATCGTAAGCAAAAAGAACGGGAATATCGGGAAAAAATGCAACGTCGGCTGATCGGGATATTGATCATCGCGGTATTATTGGTCTGCACCATTGCCGTACTCATATTTAAAGGGGCCAAACAAAAGGAAAAACTCAACGCGAAACTGAATCAATTAAACACCAAATTGACCGACAGCATCAATTTGGCAAAACTCATACAGGAAGCGGCCTTACCCGCGAAAGAGGAAACGGACGGAAT
>JAVBNP010000200.1:0-20167 GCA_031551455.1 Bacteroidales bacterium
TATGTAAATAAGCATTCAAACAAATACTTACGTACTTATTTGTCCACATATTCAAATACTTACACATGTATTTACTTACACAAACACTCAAATATGTTAAATAACTAACTTATAATCAAATTGTTAAATTTATTTTTTGATCTTTGTTTTTAACCTTCAATAGTTCGTTAAATTTTAAAAATATCACATTACGTTAATTTATAATTTATTGGTAATGAGCGAATTGCGTATTTGACTTATCGATTTATATAACCGTGATTATCAGCGACATGAAAAAATTTAACAAACCATTGTAACCTTACAAAAGCTGGATATTTTAATACTTTCTAATGGGGTGGTCGCGATTGGCTTCGTTTGTCGTCTTTTTTCCAATTTGCTTATTAACAAAAATTTAACCTATGTCATATTTTTGCTTTTTTATAAAATGACTTTTTAAAATGACTTTGGATCGGTCAATCAGATTTCGAAAATTCAGGGCAAAAATTCGAAGTAAAATTCGACTCATTTTTCATTTGCCCGTGCAAATGGCAAGTTGTGTTTTGAAGCACAAAAAATGCTTTTTGTGCTTCAAAACTAACTTGCCCCCGACCCGCGTCGGGGGTTTGCAGATTTCCTCCAAAGTCGGAAATCTTGAGTATTAATTTAAAATTCTATTTGTTATGGACAGCAACAGTAAAAAAGTTTACAAGGGAGGCCGCAAACCAAAAATTAACCCATGCAAAAATAGGTTTGTTTTTTATCTGGATGATGCGGATAGCCAGAAATTAAACGGCATGTTCCTGCATTCGGAGATGCAAGAAATGTCCCGTTTTCTCAGATCGGTGATCTTTAACAAACCGATTAAAGTGATAAAAATCGACAAAGCGACGCAGGATTATTACATGCGATTGACGAATTTGTATTCACAATTTCAGACGGTAGGCGTCAATTATAACCAAACTGTGAAGGCAATTAATGCCAATTTCTCGGAAAAAAGAGCTGCGATTTTACTTCGGCAACTGGAAAAAGCAACCTTTGAATTTGTCGCCATCAATCAAAAAGTTCTCGAAATGACGAAGGAATACAGGGCAAAATATCTGGATTTTTAAATGTGATATATAGCACTTGGGGTTTGATAATTGTCATCGCATAAAATCCTCCTCGATTTACTTCTTCGTTTTGTACAACAAAACGAAGTTTTCATTAGCTTTGTAACTTATCTTGAATTGAAGTAGTTACAGGTTATTATTTGATAAATAATGTTGAGATATCTAACCGTAATTGTGATTGATAAATGCCTTGATTTATGGAGTTTAACTTATTAAGGGCGAATAATGGTGATGCTATTCACCTTAGATTTAAAGATGAAAATGGCGATTTTCGGAATATCCTTATTGATGGAGGGACATCTGATACTTATGAATTTAAGGATGCTACGGGTATACAGAAAGGCGAATTAAAACAAACCATAGATGACCTGAAAAACAGGAATGAGTTTGTAGATTTACTTATTATGACCCATGTTGACGATGATCACATAGGAGGTGTATTAAAATGGGTTGAAAATGACTCGGATACAATAAATACAATAAAAAAAGTCTGGTTTAATTCGGGCAGACTGATATCCGAGTATTTTGGCAAAGAAGAGATAAAGGAGAACCTACTTCGTTTGAAAGATAAAAGTAGCTTAAAAACAAGTATTAAACAAGGAATATGTTTCGAAGACTTTATAGAAAAAAACGCAATATGGGATAGGAAAATAATCAAGAGTTTGGATGAAATTCAATTATTCGGTTTAAAATTTACAATTCTTTCACCCTCGGTTAAGAAGTTAGAGTCACTACTTGTTAAATGGAAAAAAGAAGAAAAAAACCTGAAAACGTCCAAGAAAAATGATTACCGAATTAGTTTAAAAGAACTTATCGAAAAAGACACGTTTGAAGGAGATAAATCTATACACAATGGAAGTTCTATTGCTTTTATTCTTGAATATAAAGGTAATAAAATGTTATTCTTAGGTGATGCACATCCGCAAGATGTTGTTGATAGCCTGATGCAACTGGGATATTCGGTTGAAAAACCTATTGATGCAGCTTTTGTAAAGGTATCTCATCATGGAAGTAAGGCTAATACTAATGATAACTTGTTGGACTTGATTAATTCGGAACTTTTTGTGATAAGTTCCAATGGAAATATGCATCAACTTCCCGACAAACAATGCTTGGCAAGGATTATCAATCGGAAAAAAGAAGTAACCTTTTTATTCAATTATCCGACCATGATAAAACAAATATTTACCGATAAGGATATTGTCGAATTTCCAGGAGTCAAGGCATTACCTTTCAATAATCGTTTCGACTGGCAAAAATGGCTGGAATAGATAAATTCAGGGATTTTACCGTAATGGTAGAAAATGGCAGCGGTTGTTTATTCCAACCAATGTCGGATGATTACACCTATGTACTTACTGCAAAACATGTCATTGAAGATTGTAATTCAATCAATATCGTTAGAAAAACGATTAAGGATGGACAAATCATCTGTGAAACATTAGAAGTTATCGATCAACCTTTTATTAACCCAGTAGCAGATAAAGATGCCGCAATCATAAAAATTAAACGGGTAAATAATTTGGATTATTTATTGAGAGTTGATGATGTCTTCGAGAATAAAGATGAATATTATCTGTGTGGCTATCCAAATACCAGAGCAGACGATAATGATGGATATCGTCACAATAAAACAACGGCGCAACATCAAAAAGAATCGGGGCACATCGAAGTAGAGTTAGAAAAATTTGTAACTTATGACGATGTTGTGGGGCAATCGGGAGGTGGTATCTTGAAATTTGATAGTGGTTACTATCTTATTGCTGGAATTCAGAAACAAATGTCTGTTGACGACAAACTTGAGAAGTTAAGCAGAATTGACTTCATGCCATTATCCTTTTTCGATGAAATTATCGAAAATAATTTAGACTCATTAGCAAGACTTTATCCGTCATTCATCGATTCATTCTTAAACTTACATGATAAGATATTCATTTTACATGACCTCCCTGCAAAAAAAGACTTGATAAGAAACTTTTTACACGGATTGGCAAAAGACCTTTGCAAAGAGTTTACCCCCAAAAAGATATTGGATGCTTATAATGACTCATTTGTTATAGGGGATAAAAGCCTTGTACATTGCGAATACTTATGGATTTCTTTTCTGGAATTACTTGTTTTTAAGCAAATTCATACACAAGACCAACTAACTTTAGCTGAACTAAAAAATATTCATAAAAAATGCAAGTTGTTTTTTGGCAAATCAAAAAGATGGACAGATTTGGCAGAAAAAATTTTCAAAGCAGACCTGTCGGAGATAGAGAAAGGAGGACACTTAATTGTTGCTGCTTTGGGAGATCCTAAACCAACAATGGTAACGTTATCCTCCCAAATTGTATGTGATATTTGTAATGTCCCTATAAAAGAAATGACAATACACTCTACTATACAAAATCCTTTTGAAGATTATACGATTAAACACATATATGTCATACAGGCACACATTATCAATAATTGTACTTCGTTTCTTAATGCAAACGCGGTCAATATTCATGACATTCTAAAAAAAGAAACCAATGGAATACTATGAGATGTTTCCCGAGTTTGCAGATCAACTCAAAGAAGAGTATGGTTTGCATGATATGAAAATAATAAAAACCAAATATATAGCCGAGTATTATTCTGTCTTTATCATCACGCCTACAGAAAAGTTACTTGAGGATATTTGGGAAAAGCTGAATAGTACTATTGCTGTTGAGTTAACCCCTCATTTTAATACTGAATATGAATTGTGGAACATGTACTTATTCTTTTTATCACAAGAAGATATATCAAACACGTTGAAATTCAAGATTGAACATAACAAATTCTCCAGCAGGAAAATTGTTGCTGACGTAAAAAGTACAGGATTAGATATGGTTACTATTGATCAGTTAATATCAAAATACATTACAAATGAGGATATAACAATTTCCGAAGTCGACAACCTTCCCCAAACAAAAGAAAATTCTTACTCTAATGACTCTACAATATATAAACTAATTGAGAAATGTAATCTCAAATCTACAAAGTCAGCAAATAAAGAAAATGTGGAAAAACTGTATTCCGAAATCATTAAAGAAATAAAACATGAAATTAAAAAAGGTTGAAATACAGGCATTCAGAGCTTACAAAGATAAAAGCGACGGGACATTTGATTTTACAACCGAGACAAATGAAATTGCCGATTTTATATCAATATACGCTCCAAACGGTTTCGGAAAAACTTCGTTTTATGATGCTGTAGAATGGGGGTTTACGAATAATGTGAGCCGTTTTCTCAGACGGACAAAAGACAACCTTAATTCTGCAAAAGCAGGAGATGCCGACCATATTTTGCGAAATCAATCAGCATCTAAAGAATTAAAAACTTTCGTAAATTTATACATGATGTCCGACTCCCAACCAATTGGGCAGGAAATGAAACCTCTTAAAAAGAGACAACGAGATATTGGATTTAAAGAAAGTGACACAACTCCAGGAACCGAATATTTTCGAGATGTACTGCTGGCTCAAGAATGGATTGATGCATTTTTAAAAGAAGATGATGCTGCGGAACGATATGAAAAATTTATAAAATCATTTGGGGATGTTGCGCTTGATAATAAGTATAAAACAATAACCGAACTCATAAAGCAAAATGAAGTAGAGATCAAAAAAATAGAAGAAAGGCTGAAACCGATACAAAAAAGTATCAACTTCGATTTTGATACTGAAATTTTAGTTAAGATTAATGCTGAGATTAACGAACTAAACATTCAAGGAGAGAAAATGCCTGTTGTTCGTCCCGAATTTACAGATAAAGAATTATTACTTCTCTCAAACTTAATAAGTGATCGTTTATCTGAATTAGAATTTGAACTTTCAAAAATTCAAGAAAAAATAAAGAAAATTGACTCAGCCGTTACTGGGAATAATGAAAATAATATCGGTATAGAAGACTATTTTGCAAACAAAACGAAAGTAATAGATTTTCGTAAAAAACTATCCGTTTGGAAGTCAATAAAAAATCAATTTGATCAACAACATAAAGAAGAAACATTAAAGGCAAGTAAAGAAGAAGAGTTAAAGCATTTTATTGAAATACAGGACTCTTTTGTGATTATGACGAATATCTACCCTAAATATGAAATAGTAAGCAAAGCGATCGGGGAGATCAATATATCAATCAATGAAGAGCTTAAAGAACTTAAAATAGTTGGAGAAAGCCTTGATTTAACACTCAAACGCCAAAATGAAATAAAAGCAAAATCAGAAATTGAAAATAAAAATTATCAGGAATTACTGTTAAAGCAATCGAGAATGCCCATTCTTGGTAAAGGATTAACTGAGAAGGTTAAAGCGCAGAAAGAATTATCAGGAAAAATAATCAACACGACGGAATCCAAGTCTGTAACAGACAAAGAGATAGTAACTCTTGACACAGATATTAGTGAATGGCAAGAAATAATCAATCAACTTTTGATAGGAAATTATCAAAGTCATCAAAGTATAGAAAATGAAAAAATAAAACCGTACATTGAAGATATAACTAAACTATACGAGCGTAATATTCAAATTAATAACGCATTGGCAAAAATAGAAAAAATAAAGACAGAAATAAGTAATGTCGACACACTAAACGAAGAGATAAAACAGCTTATTACGAAAGGATCGGATATTGTCAACAAACACGAATTTGCTGTTTGTCCCCTTTGCAAATATGAATATGATAGTTTCTCAACACTATCCAAGCGGATTTCAAATAATACATTTTTATCCGAAAGAGCAAAAAAACTTTTTGAAGAAAAAAGTGAGGAAGAAAAAAATCTGAGTCAATTATCAAAAGAACAAGAAGCACAAAAGAATATATTAGTGGATAGCCTGAAACTCATAGCTAATGACCTTTCTGAAAGATTATCCATTCTAAAGAAAACAATAGAAAAAAATGTTAAAAACATCAAGGAAAATGAAGAAAACGTTAAAAAACTGAATGATGAAATTTCTAACATTACTAAAGAAATAGGAGGAGATAACATTGATGAGATGGCAACCGTCCTGAATGAAAAAATTGAGGCATCCGTTAAGTTGTTGGATGAATTTAATGGACTGCTTGAAACGATTAATGCAGACAAACTGGGAGTCGAAGAAAAAGTAGCTAAAACAAAAGGACAAATCCAATTGTCGGAAGAAAAAATAGCCAAACTAAAGGAAGATGATGATTATATAAAGATATTGGATTTTGCTAAAATGTCACAAATCGGCGAATCAGAAATTAAGTCTTTACTTGAGAAACAAAAAGATGAACTCATATCAAAAATAGGTGCTTTAAACAAAGACATAAAAGGCCTTACAGAATCGTTAAATTTACGAAAAGAACAAATTGAAAACTTTGATTTTGAAACTGTTATTTCTGAAATTGAAGAAACAACGGAAAAATTGAGGTCTTCTGAAAAAACACTTCATACATTCGAGTATTTGATGAAATCAGAATTTGAGTTTGATTTGTCAGATAAAGAAAAAGAAACCGTAAATCGCTTTTTGGAAAGTCAAAAAACACAATGTTGCAGCAGAATAAATACAATTGAGAACGTCATTAAATCGTTTCATAAGACAAGAGAATATAAGGAACATGTGGTGCCATATTTAACACACGAAAAGTTAGAAAAGGACAAAGAAGAGTTGTTGAAACAGAAGGCTTTTTTCATGAAATCTGTTTTGCCCGAATTGGAACAGGAAAAGAAAAAACTGTCTGACTTCATAAGCAGGCAAATTGAGTCTTTTTTTCACGGCAAGCTGATCAACATGCTTTATCAAAAGATCGATCCACATCCCACATACAAAGAGATCGGATTTAGCTGCGATTTTAACAGTGATAAGCCGCGTCTAAACGTGTTTGTTGCTGGCGAAAATGGTAATAATCCTATCCCGCCTACCCTTTACTTTAGTACGGCTCAATTGAATATTCTGAGTTTGAGCATATTCTTGGCAAAAGCCCTAAATGTTAAGGATAATAATGGAAATTCTGTAGATTGTATTTTTATTGACGATCCTATCCAATCAATGGATGATATTAACATACTTTCTACAATTGACCTTCTAAGAAGTATCACGGTAAACATGGGAAAACAAATAATATTGGCAACTCACAATGAAAATTTTCAAAACTTATTGAAGAAAAAAATGCCCTCAAATATTTACAAGTCAAAATTTATTGAATTAGAATCATTTGGAAAGGTAAAGCAATAGCTTACAACAGGTATGTTATATTAGAAGTTTATATGGCTTTTTAGGTATTGAGGGGATATCGATGGTACTACAGAACAAGTCATTTCAAATAGCAAGTACCTACAGACGGTAAAATCCAAATGCAAAGGTGTTTCGTGTTCTTAACGGCCGTTCAAGTTCGGTGCCCTTCGAGTTTTGCAAAAAATCTTCCTCTCCCTTCGGTCGAGCGTATTTTTTGCAAAAAACTTGATCGGCCTAAACACTACACCTTCTTGCATTCGGATTTTTAACCGCCTGTAAGGCATAACCCGAATAAAAAAATGAAGAAATATGATTTTTATAAAGATGAAAGAGTCATCTACCGAGAAAGAACCAACTTCTCAGTAAAGTCAAAAACCTACGAAGATGCTGTCAATGCGGCAAAACAGTTCTTGGAAGTCGATCTGGACGAGTCCGATACAATATCCATTGATGGTTGTTGTTTTGTTGAAAACGTTGGTGTCCCCATGAAGCCGGAACAAAACGAAGGGACTTCCACGGTTAGGATTTTCAATAGTACTGGTTATTTAATCGCCTCAAATAGTGATATTTTGCAAAAATAACGAGGCAAAAGTATTTATTTTTCAAATTTCAATTTTAAAACCCGAAAAGAAAATATACCTTTGAGTCAAAATAGAGTTATTTGAGCAAGTAAATCAATGCATTGTAAAGCAAATCAGTCGTTACTAAATCGTTACCCATTCAAATGTTATGGTGACATTACGATCTAATATACAGATAGATATGCGTAAACAAAGCGATCTCAACGGAGGTAATCTTTGAACCTGAGTTTTGAGACTGCTTCTCCATCACTCGCAGTGACGGGTCTTTTTTCATTGTCATTTTCGGTTGTTTGACACTTTCGCATCAAGATATCTTGTCGACATATGCCGTCCCTTTGGGACTCGTATGGTTAGGGAACGTCTTCTTCAGCAGGGTTAAAACCCTGCGTTGCGGTATGCCGTCCCTTTGGGACTCGGGTTTGGTTGACGTATTTAATTTCGAGGATTAAAATCCTCGGTTTGGTTATGTTGTCCCTTTGGGATTTCCTGTCTGTTTTGCGGACGTCGCGAATCATTAGGAAAATTGGAGACATGCATCTATTTTTATTCGACTTGTTGTCGGATAAAACTTATTACGCATATCAAAAAGGAATTTCGGATTTGAGAACGGAATAAATTATGCCTTATTTTGCATTTGACCGGTATTCACGATATCACAAAGAATTATTTCGTCGTTTCTATCATCAATGATGTTCACTCCCGGGGTTCCGAGTTTATTCGAAAACGTTATCCGAATCAGAAATCGATTGCCGAATGTCAAAAATGATCTTAATTTTCGCGGATGCTTATTTTCTTCCGGGTTGTCCGCTGCTTTGGAATTCATATCTGCGTTTGTAGCGGAAGAATCTTTCGCTTTGACCAAACGTGATGCTTAGCATCAATTCGTGAGAGCCGTACGAATATTTACGGATGCTGCTCAATGTGTAGTCAAAGGCATATCCGAAATGATATTGTTTGTAACGGGCGCCGAACAATATGGAAGTGCCTCCGGCAGCGCCACCACCACCCGTACGATAAGACAATCCGCCCCAAAACTGATCGAAATAATAGCACATGACGTTGATGTCCAATTGTCCGGTGCCGTGCTCGTTAAATTTCACTTGAGCACCCGGCACGAGACTCCATTCTTTATCCAATTCAAAAATATATCCACCCAACAGCAGATATTGACGCTCGATGCGATAATCGGAACTGTTACGCCCGCCAAAGGTCAAAAACGATTGAAACAAGTTGGATGCGGAAAATCCCGCATAATAGTCTTTTGTGGTATAATGTACGCCAAACGAAGCATCGGGAATAATGCTGTTGAGATCCGATGCATTAATGAATTGATCGTAATCTTCCGTTTTAATTTTGTTCCGGTCGATACGCAATTGAAACAAACTGGCCGACAAACCGAACGATAATTGGCCGTAACGATCCTCGAGGTGGTATGCATACGTAAACTGTGCACCCGTGGTACGTATGGGACCTCTCATGTCGTTAAACAACGCTAGTCCCAATCCCACATTTTCGGGACTGAACCCTCCGGAATATCCGCGTTTTCTGTTACCGAAGAGGCCTTCGCGCGGCAACCGTGTTTGTCCGCTCAACGTTTGATTGGAAGGCGCCGACGAAAAACCCGTCCATTGATCTTTGACCGTCAATCCTACCGATGTGTAACCGTCGGCGCCGCAAGCGGCCGGATTCAACAAAAATCGATTAAACAGGTATTGCGTAAAAGGTTGCGTTTGCTGTCCGAATACCGAAAAGCAGGATACGACCGCGGAAAAAATACCGCAGAAAAACAATGTACGTATTTTTGAGTACAAATTCATATCCCGTTATCGAATAATAGTGATGGTGCCGAGAAGCGGTTTAGTGCTCTTACCGTCGTTCAAGTGAATGATATAATAATAGGTTTCCATCGGCAAATAATGCCCTTTGGTATCGCGACCATCCCAAGGTTGCGGATAACCCTTGGCCGAAGTAAATACTTTACGTCCCCAACGATCGAATACTTCAACCGTGGAATTCGGATAATCACGCAATACTTTGATTTCCCAAACATCGTTATCGCCGTCGGCATTGGGCGTAAACGTATTCGGAATGTCATACGCCACCGGGGCCTCTTTACACGCCAAAACAACAATGGTATCGCTTGCAAAACAATCGCCGAGATCGGCACGTACCCAATATTTGACTTCATCGCTTGTTTTCCGATCAGAAATATCAATAAACGGCGAGGTACCGCTTTCTCCGTTCGACCATGTAAAGTTGGTTCCTTGCGGATTGGTATTCGGATTGAGAGCGTACAACCTGAATTCCGGTGTACAAATCACGGTATCAACTCCGCCCAATTGAACCTTTGGTTGCGGGCTTTGCACCACTTTAATGAAACTGCTCAACAAACATCCATTTCTGTCTGTGGTTTGCAATTCGTACGTTCCGGGTTTGGTGATCCGGTTATTTTGAATGGTCGGATCCACCCATGAAGCTTTCTTAAAATCGTAATCGTTATACTCAATCGTCACTCCTTCGTTGCCGCATAAACTGTACTGCGGTTGCAAAAATTGAACCTTCTCGCCCACCACAACAACATCCAAATAAGCCCAATCGCCGGGACAGAATCCGTATTGAGATGTTTCGCGAACACCCAATTTATACGTGCCTTTGTTCTGTCCCCACTGCACGATGATGGAGTCGGCATATTTCTCTATCAATCGACCGCCCGCTGCCGGAACTTCGTATTCGAACGTCGAACCCGTCAATCCGTCGGCTTTATAAACAGACTTAATACCGGCGCATACCGTATGTCCCTGCGAAAACAAGGACACGCTGAAGGCCGACAAAAACGTCAGCAACAATAATATGCGTTTGGTGGCGTACAAGGGGATGTTTGAGTTTGTTTTGATTTCGTCGCGTTGAACGAAACGGTCTATTTTTTATTTACCTATCCGTTGATCCGTGCAGACGAGATTGTCTGCACGGATTTCGGGATTATCTTAAAAACAAATAACTTAATTGATGCTTTTTGATTAACCGCGGGCAAGGTTACGGCTGCATGTTACGCACATGCTCCAGTTTTTTGGTTTTCGGCTTCGGATATATATTGATGGTATATGCACTCAACGGCATATCCGCACTCGAAGCCATTACAGCCGGATCCAACGATTTACGGGAAATACGATCGGTCAACCCGGTAATATTTACCGTATACATACCCGATTTATCCGTTTGGCCGTTATCGATAGATGATGCAGGAATCACCAAGTTATATGACTTTCCGGGAGCTTCCGCCTTAACTACGTTACCTATCGGTACATTTGTCTCGGTTGCGATAACCGCGGGAGTACCGCTCGCACCAAAAGCAATATAGCTGACGGTGTAGCTCACCTGCCATTGTCCGTAGCCGAACAACGTAATCGGAATGGTTACCGCTTGCGGATCGCAATCATTGGCTGCCGCCGGCGAAGGCCATGTCAATTTCGGTTTATCAACCACTTGAATTTTGGCAATGGAATCGTCTCCCACGCACCCTGCCGTATTGGTGGCGGTAATGATCGTACGTTCGTTTACCACCAACGAGTATGCTCCGGCGGTGCCCGGCATGGTTACGTTGATTTCTTTATCCGTATAATAATTGGGATAACCGGATTGATCCGCTCCGGCGGTTGCCGCTCCGGTGGTAGTTCCTTTATTGATGGTCCAAGTTAAAGGACTTCCGCTGACGGAGCTCAAATACCCGCTATAAAATGCCCACTTAAACTCCGAGCTTAACGTTGAGATTTTGGCAATAGTGGGATCGCCGGCCATTTTGTACGGCATGCGACTTCCTACGGTCACCGTATCGATGCTTTCCGTTCCGGTAGCGGTAAACGGAGTGTAATTTTGTGCCCGAATGCCTGCGGATAACAGAACAAAAGCCGTCGCAAAAAATCCGATTTTAAAAAAGTTATTTGCTTTCATTTCTTCTTAATTTTAAGAATATGTTATTTTCAATGATTGATTATTTCGATTTTTAATAATTACCGTTGTTGGGCAAGCGATAGATCGGACCGGTTTCGGCAGGCTTCAATACATTATACGTGAATGTGGCCGAACCTCCGGCAGTAAGTAAATCCGAACCGGTACTTTCGACGCCCGACTTACGCGATACACGGTCGGTAACTTTGGTTACGGTAACCGCGTATGAACCGTACAAATTACCCGTATTTTGAAGCGTTATGGGCAAAACTCCGCCGGTAACAAGTACATTGGTTGCTGTTGTGGTTACGGGGCTTCCCGAAAGAGGAGTGAAAACGATTGAATAATCCACTTTTATTTGCGATGACGCAGACGTAACCGCTACCGGGAATGAATAATTAATACCGGCAGTAACTTGCGCTTGCGTATAACACGCACCATCTTTATAATCGGGAGGTGTTCCCACTTGAGTGAACGTAATGGTCGGTTTCGGAATGACAACCACCGGAATGGAAGTTTCATTCCCGACACATGCCGAACTTGACGGTACTTCTTGCACTTTTATATTGGCTGTACCAGTTGCCGTCCAATTGATCGGAGCGATATGTGTTGTACTGCTCGTTGAACCGGCTCCTCCGCTAACGGTTTGGATGGTCCAAGTAAACGACGATACAAGCCCCGTCACAGATGTCACATCACTCGGCAAATTACCGCTGTTGTACCAGGTCGAATTATAATTCGGATCAGGCAACACAAAATATTTCATTGTCGAACCGACGGTTACTGAGTCACGAACTTCTTGAGCTTTCACAATCGCTTTTCCGGTTCCGTCAAATTGATTGGTGCCGTTACCGTTAAAACCGTGTTGGTAATAATCTTTAGTGTCAATCACCACCTTTTCGGGAGTATTGCTTTGTCCGTATGCCCCAATTGTTGCACATAACAACAGAGCGACCGCGGCAAATCTATAAATCTTGTTCATTGGGTAAGGTTTTTATACGTGATTAATAATTGTTCGGAACATGATATGTTTTACCGGCTTTCGGTTGCGGCAATACATAATACGTAAATTGATTGTTTGCGGGCGTCACCGAAACATTATTGTCGGTTATACCGCATTTTTGCGCAATACGATCGGTGATCGACTTAATGGTGATCACGTATTTCCCGAAATCGGAAAATTTAAGCGCCATTTGAGTTAAAGCTGTTTTGGCATCAACAAATTTTGCTTCCAATTCGGAGCCTTCTGTACCGTCATCTTTCGTAATGGTATATTTAATAACCACTCCGTTGGCTTTACTGATAACAGCGCCCGATTCCGTGGACGAAGGCACCAAAGGAAAGTTGAATGTCGGATATTCATTACCGACGGCATCAGCTTCTCCCGGATTAAAAGTAGCACAAACGGCAGCGGTACGAACGCCGTTCTCCGTTCCGAACATAACGTTCGGTTGGGGAATAACCGTCACGGGAATGGTTGTTTCCTCGCCGTCGCACGTTACAGACACTCCGCTTATTACCGGTTTCTCCGTAATCGTAACGTCATCTTGCCCTTCCGTTTTCCATTCAATGGTCACATAGGGCGATGTATTCGTTGCGTTTTTACTCTCATATGCATCCAACACACCTATTGCAGACGGTATCGTCCACACAAAATTCGACGTGGTAATAGACGTATTGGTATAAACATTTTGTTTATAATAATCCGCATTGTAAAACCTGTCGGGTGCAACAAAATATTTCATTTTTGAACCGACCATTACGGAATCACTTACTTCTCGGGTATCGGGAGTTCCTATGGTAGTATGATCTTTATTATACCCATGCTGATAATATCCCGCTTTATCCAAAGTTATGTTAACGGGAAGAGGATCAGGCATAGGTGTTTGTCCGATAACTTCGGTAATACCCGAAAAAACCAGTACTAAAGCCATTAAACCTAAATTTCTCATATATCCATTCTTCATTTTGTTTCTTTTTTTGATGTCTATTTTAAATCAAGTTACTCCTTATACGTGAAACTTGTTTATAGGTTGCGTTCTTAATTATTTTTTCTTTCAAAAAAGATGGCTTTACAACATACCATAAAAATAGTCCTATTGGTTAAATGTTGTTTTTCTGAATATTAACAAAACGAGCTTGAAAATAAAAAATATTAATCGTATTCCAAACTAATACATTTATCCGACAAATAAGTTCATTTATCCCTCTCATTCGGATGTTTATAAAACAGATTCGGAAAAATTATCTTTCGGTGAACAACCCGAAACCGGATCGTTTATTAAAATCATATATGTATAATGTATCAACGGTTATTCGTTCGGCAACCGGTTTGGTTTTAAATCGTACCTTTGTATTCGAATACGCTGTATATGGAAATCGATACAATCTTGGATAAGATATATGAACTTCCGGCGGCTTCGAAAGAGCGCATAACGAAGGCCATTGATGAAGTTGCGTATCCCAAAGGTTATCGCTTGCTGAATGCCAATAAAGTAGAAAGAAATATTTATTTCATCAAAAAGGGTATTGTTCGTGCATACATTGACACGCTCGACGGTGAGATTACTTTTTGGTTCGGCAAGGAAGGCGACACCGTTGTATCGATGAGAAGCTATGTCGATAATCAAAAAGGGTATGAAACCGGTGAACTGCTCGAAGATTGTGTTTTGTATGAGTTGAATATGATTGCTTTAAGCGATTTGTTCGCGAAAGACATCCATATTGCCAATTGGGGCAGAAAGTTTGCCGAGCAGGAGCTTCTCAAAACCGAGGAAAGGCTTATCGCAAGGCAATTCAAAACGGCCGCGGAACGATATGACGAGTTGATAAAGAACAACCCCGAATTGTTGCAAAGGATACAATTATCGTATATTGCTTCATACCTCGGAATCACGCAAGTTTCTTTGAGTCGGATCAGAGCGAAAAAGAAATAACCGTATTTTTTTATCATTTGTTAAATTTCGATTGTTTTCGATTCATGATCTTTGCACCGCAAAACAATATTTTATGAGTTGGATTATTTTAATTATTGCCGGATTGTTTGAAGTGGGATTTACCTCGTGTTTGGGGAAAATCAGAGAAACAACGGGCAGCGAAATGTATTGGTGGATCGGCGGTTTTCTCGTTTCGTTAACAATCAGCATGGCATTGCTGATTAAAGCGACGCAAACGCTGCCCATCGGTACGGCTTATGCCGTATGGACGGGAATAGGCGCTGCAGGTGCGGTTTTAATGGGAATCTTTGTTTTTAAAGAACCCGTCAATTTTTGGAGGTTATTGTTTATTTCTACGCTGATTATTTCCATTGTCGGTCTTAAAACAGTGTCGCATTGAGTTTAAACGACACATTCGGGAAACCCTTTATAAACACAAATCGAAATTATACGAAATGACCGAATTCTGGGAAACGAGTTTTATCGAAAAGCAAACCATGTGGGGCTTTGAACCTGCGGAATCCGCCGTTGCGGCAAAAGACGTTTTTACGGAAGAAAAAGTCAAGGACGTTTTGATTCCGGGTATCGGCTACGGCAGGAATGCAAAGGTTTTCCTCGATGCGGGGATGAGCGTTACGGGCATCGAAATCTCGAAAACCGCCATCGATTTGGCAAGAACGCAAAATAAGCTCGATATTCCCGTTTATCACGGTTCGGTAACCGATATGCCTTTCGATAACAAGCTTTATGACGGAATATTCAGCTATGCGTTGGTTCATTTATTGAATGAAAACGAGCGGAAAAAGTTTATCCGTGATTGTTATCATCAATTGAAGCCGAACGGAACCATGATTTTTTCAACCATTTCGAAAAGCGATTCGATGTACGGAAACGGACGAGAACTAAGTAAAGATTGGTTCGAAATGCCGAGCGGCGCCAAATTGTTTTTCTACGATTCGGATTCTATCGACCGGGAATTCGGCAATTACGGATTAACGGTTTTTTTCGAAATCGACGAACCGATCAAACACATGCCGAACCACCCGCCGATGAAATTTACGGTCATTAAATGTAAAAAAGCATAAAGGATTTACGAATCCCTATTTCCCTTCAATTGATTTCAAGCTTTTGGCATTGAGCTTGGAAACCACCTTTTTGCCCGTTTCCAACTCCAATTTTTTACGAGCGGCAGCGGCAACGGAACCGCCTTGTTGGGCTACCTTGGCATTTTCGACGAGTGTGCGCGGCTTCTTTTCTTTCGAAATTTCGGTAGTCGATGCTTCGGCGAGCATGTTCAGCACCAATTCCAAGTTGGTCATGTTGTCGCGCAGGCGTTCGCTTTTCAGGTTTTTGTACTGTTTATATTGCGTGGTGGTCATGCCCGCCCAACTCACCGTAATAATGTCGGTCAGAGAGGCAAACTCCTGTCCCTTTTTCACCCCGCGACGTTCCCATTCGTCGGTCAGTTCTTTGCGTACTTCAATGGATTTCAACCGTTGATTAATCCAATTTTCCGAATATCCTTTGCGGTGATAGTATTCCATCAACCGTTCGATGCCCTGTTCGGGGTCGTCGATTTCTTCCAAGCGTTCACGGGCAATTTCGGCCAACCATAATTTGAAAGGCTCCGCTTTCGGCGAAGGAATGGATTGAATAAGCCGAAAAAGTTGTTCTACATCAGCTACATCGGTTAAATAATACTTACCGTCGGAAGATTGTAATTTCAGTTGGTGACAATTTGTCACCGACTCATTTCCTTCTTCCTTTAGCCTTTGTTTCAGCTTATTCCAATATTTTCTCCCATCTACACTTTCGGTTAAAACGCTGACCACATCTACAATGGAAATATACCACTTTTCGGTTTCCGCATCCCATACGGAACGAACTTTCTTATCGTCAAAAATCTTTACGGCATCTTTTTGATTCTTACTCATGACGGTTGTATTTAAGTCTCATGCAAAGATACGATAAACCTTGATAGCTTGTGTTACGCGGCTTCTCTATTTTTCAACATTTGCTTTCGTTGTAACATTCTCCTTTTCAAGCTCCAATAACTTTTTCTTCCTCCAAATACCTCCGCCGTAACCGACCGGCGTACCGTCCGTCCCGATAACTCTGTGGCAAGGCAGAACAATGGAAATCATATTTTTTCCGTTGGCGTTGGCAACAGCTCTCACTGCGGACGGTTTGCCCAATCGTTCGGCTTGCTTTGCGTATGTTGTCGTGGAACCGTACGGTATTTGCAACAATCCGAGCCATGCTTGTTTTTGAAATTCTGTCCCCGACAAATCCAGCGGAATATCAAATGTTTGAAGTTCTCCTTTAAAATATTGTTCCAACTGCCGCCGAAGCGCATCGAAAAAAACATTGTCACCTTGCACGAGCGGCGCTTTCAACGAGTCGGTCAATCGGCTTAATTCCGTTTCGAGCGTTTTACAATCGGCAAACTCCAACATGCAAATCCCCTTATCGGTTGCACCCGCGATCATCGTTCCCAAATCCGTTTCGATACGGGTGATGTTGATAATGCGCTTGTTCTTGCTGTGAAGAGGCGAAGCTCCGATAATATTTTTGAACATACCGGCAAATCCGCTCAAAGAGTCGTAACCCGACTCGTAAGCAACATCCGTTACGCTTCGGCCCGATTGAAACCGTTGAAAAGCGTTATTTACCCGATGCATTCTTTGATAGGCGTGAAATGTCAGTTTATGGTTTTTCAAAAACCAACGGCGAACTTGGCTCGGTTCCAAGCCCAAGTTTTTAAGATCGGCATCTTTTATTTTGATCGCGGGATTGTCTTCCATGTATTTCAATAATCGGCTGATATTTGAAGGAGGATTTCCCGATTTTTCCAACGGTTTGCACACTTTGCACGCTCTGTAACCACTCTGCATGGCCTCTTTTGCCGAAGGAAAAAATTCGATATTTTCCAATTTGGGCTTGGCCGGACATGTGGGACGACAGAATATTCCGGTCGTTTTCACTCCGACAATAAATACACCTTCGAATGAACTGTCCCGCTCGATAAACGCCTTGTAAAATATTTCTCTTTCCGGTTCCATTGCTTTATTTCGATTTCAAGTAATCGTTTGAATCATGCGGCGCTTGCGCTCTATCGTTATCGGTATACTCCCGAATAACCGAGGCCACGGTAATACGATATTTTTCAAATAAGGAATCATGACCTGCTTTTTGGCTTTCGCGATGGGCGATTTGATTACGCCACTTCGCGGCCGCTTCTTTGTTTTCCCACACCGATAAACTGAGCAGCTTTCCTTCTTCGTTCAAACTTGAAAATCGCTCGACGCTTATAAATCCTTCCATTTTCGACAATTCGGATTTCAAACGTGCGGCATGCGACAAATATTCATCCATGCCCTCTTTTTTAGGTTTCACCTCAAAGATGACAACGATTTTTGACGCAATTTCATTGTTATTCATTGCTTGAGAAAATGTTTTTGATGCATAAAATTATAACAAGGAAGGTATGGGCGATTCGAGTTCGAGCAACCGTTTCTTTGCCGGAAGCCCGCCGCCGTAGCCTATCAATTTATGATTGCTCCCGATGATACGATGGCACGGGACGAAAATCGAAATGGCATTGGCTCCGTTGGCTGCCGCAACCGCACGTATCGCGTCGGGATTACCCAATCGTTTCGAAAGCCTTGCATAAGATTCCGTCGTCCCGTAAGGAACGTCCAACAACTTGTTCCATACTGCCTTTTGAAAATCCGTCCCTACAAACAACAGCGGCACATCAAATACGGTCCTTTTCCGGTCGAAATATTCGTCTAATTGGGCACGGGCGTTTGCAATCGTCTCCGATTCCGTCACTTCGAATTCGGCGTTCAATCCTTTCCGAATCCTATCGTCGATGGATTTCCTGCGTTTCTCGATTTGCCAATCGCACATACAAAGTCGGCCGTCGTACGAACCGAGAATTATTTCTCCGCATGGAGACTGATAATATTGTATTTGAATCGTATTTTTCATTGTTTTAACTTGTTGGTATTCTTTTTCTTTGTCTTTTTCGGTGCACAATCTTTCATCCCGTCAACGGTTCCGCCCGCTACGGCCCACAAATACAAGCCGGCTACCGAAGCGTAAGGTGTATAACGTTTCCGATATTTGTCGAATTTCGCTTTGTCGATTTCCCGATGACGATATACCATCCGCAATCCCCGAAGAATGGCCAAATCGCCGAAACTGAATATATCGGGACGTTGCATGGAAAATATCATCAACATTTCCGCCGTCCACACGCCGATGCCGTCCAACTCGGAAAGTTTGGCACAAACTTCTTCGTCCGACATCGACCGAAGCGAATCAATATCAAACTCACCTGTCATGATTTTTCGCGCAGCCGATTTGATGTATGCGGCCTTTTTGAATGTGATGCCGAATTGTTGCAACTTTTCCGACGGCAGATCGTCGATAACGGCGGGAGTGATTGCTCCCAATTCTTTTTGAATCCGCGTCCAAACGGTTTTATGTGCTTTGGTTGAGATTTGCTGACCGACAACGGAATGTACGAGCGCAGTGAAAAGATCGGGAATCACGTCTCTTTTCACCGGGCCGACTTTGTCAATAACCGCTGCCAACCGCTTATCCGCCCTTTTCAGGTGTTCAATCTCCTTTTCTCCGTACCGGAAATAGTTTGCCATACTATATTCAATCGTAAATTCTTGCTGCAAAGTTAAAATCCTATCGACGCGAATGCAACCGAAAAATTGACAACCTCCTTAATTATTACACTTTTTTGTATTCTATTTGGAAAATGTGATATAAAGTTCCCGATGCGCAAGGGTAAATACAATGTTAATGTCCAACCAAATCACCGAATCGGTTGTTATGTTAACAAAAGTTTAATCATTCGTTAACATACAAGTAACATAATGCATATACTTTTACTTGCGACATCGGACGGAAAACAATGAAAAATATCATCTCCATAATATGTCTCGTTATTTGGGCCGCAAGTATTTGCGAAGCCCAGAAAATAAAGGGCAGCGACACGGTATTGCCGCTCACGCAGCGCGAAGCCGAGGAATACATTAAAACGCAACCCGATGCCGATATATCGGTAACGGGCGGGGGCAGCGGTGTCGGGCTGTCAGCATTGCTTACCGGAACTACCGATATTGCCATGGCCTCGCGACGGATCACGTTCGGAGAGAAGATGAGACTGCAAAAGGAAAAAAAGCATATCACCGAGGTGATTATCGCTTACGACGGACTGGCCGTGATTGTGCATCCGTCGAACAGGATCAACAAACTGACACGCCGGCAATTGGAGGATATTTTCACCGGTAAGATCAACAACTGGAGGGATGTGGGCGGCGATGACTTGAAAATCATTGCTTACTCGCGCGAAACAAGTTCGGGAACCTACGAATTTTTCAAGGAAAAG
>JAVBNP010000049.1:0-16809 GCA_031551455.1 Bacteroidales bacterium
ACTTTGTCCCGTGCTTTGAGCAAATCCGTATGCGAGTTGCGTTTCGTTCAACGAAGGTTCCCGTCCCGCTTTCGGTCGGTTCGGTTGCAAACCTTTCACGTTTACGCGAACGGAGGCGTTGTCGTTTTTCATGTGCAACGAATCGGGTACGGAAGGCGATTTTTTGCCGTTGTCTTTTTTGGTTGCGGCTTTCGGACGATCGGCCGTCTTTTTCGTTTTCTCGGCGGCAGCCGATTCCATGCGCTTAAGTTTGTTCTCGTAACGGGCCATGCGTCGTTCGGCACGCGTGGTACGCCGTTCGGTTTTGCGGGTAAATTCGTCGGAACGCGCCACGGTTGCTTCCATGCCGCGGTTCAACGTTTGCGCGTCGACGTCGTTCTGTGCAAACGACCAATGCGGCAAGGCAACCGACAGGCATAGTGTTGCAAAAAAACGGTAAAAAAGTTTTCCCATGTAATTATCGGAATAATCGTAAAAACAAAGCATTGCCGATATTATCGACCGTCCCCGAAAAATGCCGAACCATTTTATCGTGTCGAACGAAAATGCACGGCATTCGCTCAAACGAAAACGAATAATATCGTTCGGGTGTAAAGTCGAAATAAAACTACGCGAATAACGGATCTACGGAATGAATCATAAAAATATGTTCCTTCGAAATAATCCGTTTCTCAAAAATCAATGTTTGAACCTTCTATGAAAGCAGTTCAAAAAACGTATATGTGTGAAAGGATTTCTTGTGGGGCGTCCTTTCGTGCGCCGATGATTTCACAAAATTTATTTTTTCTCAAGGGGTTTTATAAAATCGGATGCCCCAAACATCACCAAGTTTGACATAATTTTTTGTTTGTATCATATGTTACTTTTGCAAATATAAAGATTATTTCGAAGAATAACACGTAATATCGATAAAAATTCCTTTGGGTGAAAAAATCTTCGTTGAAAACGATCGAAAAACTTTTTCGTTTGATCAAATTGCGCTTTCGATACACCGATCACTTACGGATAATTTCTTTTCTATTGATCCCATCACGCCGAGTCGAATAATTCCGATTTATCTTTCTAACAATATCAATAATCCGATTCGGACTGCTCGACCAATTGCAGCACGATCAAATGATATCGTTTTCTCAGTTTCGATAATACCGTCGGTGATATAACCTTCCCGTTGTCCATACGGGTGATTGTTCCGTCAACATCTTGAATAACGGCCAAAGCGGGACGAAATCCCTTTAAAGCGGCTTTGTCGTTAGCCAAGGCCGCTTTCAGGTATTCTCTTTTAAAATCGATACTATAATTCTTCATCACCGTCAATGTTTTGGATTATCCGATCGTACAGTTGTTCGACTTGTTCGTCCGTCAATGCCTCCGTATTGACGGCATCGGAGATGTTTTGCAGTTGCGGCACGGCGAATTTGAGCAGATCGCGATAGAAATTCAATTTGTCGCGCCCGTGTAACTTTTTCCATTCCTCCACCACCTCATCGAAGTGATCGGTCAGAAACTCGGTAATATTGACCCGCAAATCGCGGGATAACTTGTTTATGCTGTTGGGCTGCCTGCCGCCCGTCTTTTTGCCTTTCATTTTTATCTAATTATCTAATTTAGATGAGTTTATTAATTTCGTATTCGATAATCACATAATCCGCAATATCACAACCTTGTTCCCGTTGGGCATCGGTTGCGTTCTTTTCCAATAAATCGGATACCGTTACGGTTATCCCCGCACGACAAAGTTTATCGGCTTTTTCTTTCCATTTATCGAAACATTTCAAATCGGGCCATAATATCACCCGACGACCGATCAATGCTTTGTATACATCCGGTGTTGTCCAATTGCAACCGTTCTGTCCGCCCGTGGATAACCAAACGCATTCGGGCATAATGATTGACATAATGACGGCCGTTTTTTCGCTTTCCACGATACACACATTCTTTTCGGTAAATCGGGTTAACAGATGTTGCCCGAAGAAACATTGACAGAGATTGAAATCGGGCAATCTCAAAACCTTGTGCATCCAATTTATGTGATTAAACGGCTGTTTTACCCGCTTACCCGTTACGGAATCGTACAACATCACTTTACCCGTGTGCACCCTTCCGCCTCCATCTATTTGCCAAAATATCGTTGCTCCGCTCCAACGGTTTGAGGTACCGATAAAATATATTTCCACGGCATCGGTAACTTGTTTTTCGGAAAAGAGCGAAAGAAGAAAAGTGACAAAATTGTTTTGCCCGTTTAGGGAATGGAGAAGTATATCTTCATCAATGTAAGAAAGCGGCCGTTTTGGTTGCGATATGTATTTCGACCGTTCATCCATTGATGCCGCAAAGCCGACTTCGGGATTTTCTTTGAAATATTCTTTCGGAGTATAATGATAACCGCATTGATCTTCACGGTTACATCGCCCGACATCGTCGGGAAGTAATCGGATTCCCCATGTATCGATATATCTCGAAAACTCATTCGATTTTCCGCATCGGGGACAGATATGCCTTGTATGGTTACCTTTGTATGGTGACAACACGAAACGATGTTTCCCGTCATAAGGAGGCAACTCACTTTTAGTCGTCGAAACAACAGGTACTTTTTGGCTGACAACATGCGGCCGTTGTGATTTATCCTTCCAATCATCATACAAAGCAAGTATTTCCTCGCCGTTAAGCCAAACGCCATCTTGAAAGTCGAAAAAGAAAACGCCGTCGAAACATACGGAGGGCCAATACATCATTTGGGATAATTTAAAAGATGCTTCATCGAAATTTTCTATCCCCAACTTTTCCGCAATTTTTCGGGCTATCGGCTCGTACTTTTCGGGTGAAATCGGTTCCGACAACGGAAATATCAATCGGAAATTTGATTTATCAAGACCATGCGATCGAGTTGAATATATCAACATCGCATTGGGGTAAATCTTATTACATCGTTCCCAAAAATGCTCAATACTTTCGGAAGACCAATCAACATCAAGGGTGATTAACGAGCGATCTTTTACATTCTTATCGTTTCGCAACCCGTTTGTCAAGGAACCGCCCAAAAAACTACCGACATTCTTATGTTCGGTTTTTGATTTTTTGTCGAGTCGGGTGTATTGTTCAACGGTTATTCCGTCAATTGTCGGATTTTGGCATCGGTCGACAAATTCAGACCAAAGCATCTCTTTGTTATCAAAATGATTGAAACTTTTTCCGTTACTGACCGCAACGATTATTTTGTCGTTGTTTTTCATAATTCGAATTATTTATCAGTGTCGATAGTGTCTCAAGTGTCGATAAAAACAAACTTTATTTTCTCTCTTTTATACTACCATCAAGAAAAATACGAGAAAGAAAAATGTTTTATTTTGCGGCACTATCGACACTATCGGCACTGTTTTGATGATTAAATTTTTTCATTCGTTGACATCCGAACAAAACGCTTTCCGTTCGATCTTGACACTTCAAACCCTTTTGATTTTAACCTGTTTGAAAATGTCCTGTTGCTACACAACCTGTAACCATTATTTCGGCAATAATCAGCATACATTTGGTATACCTGTCCGAGAGCTATCCATCCGTTAATGTCGGGGTTACATTCCTTTTCTTCGATAAACATGGCAACACTGTCGGATTCCTGTTGATACTGTTTGACACATTCATCGATCGCTTCACACGGGGTAAACCTTCGATTTTTAAGTAACCGATCAAGTCCCTCCAATGCACAATTTAATACACCGGGTAATTCATCGGCAATAATCTTTCGGGCAAGTTCGGAATCTTGTTTTTCCGACGGAATGACGACATCAAACGGTATGATCAGAAACCGACGGAAAAAGGCATGTGTTTGTTCCGTTTCTCGCGGCAACTCGTTACAATTAAATATCAATCGGGCGTAATTTGTCATCGTAAACGGTTTCCCGTATATTTCCCGTGCTTCGACGGGTTCGCCGCTTGCCAATTGCTTGTATACGGAAGCCTCCAATTTTCCGTTGATCTCGGAGGCATAATTGACCAATTTATGTTCCAATTCGGCCCTTTGATAACTGTCTTGTTTGGTCAAGTTCTGCAACGAGTAATTGCATGTGTTTTCTTGTCCGAACAAGGCCGTAATAATGTCAAAGAACACACTTTTACCGTTTGCGCCGCTTCCGTAAAGGATAAGAACCTTTTCAAGCTTTAGGGACGGGGCAAGAACATAACCGATATATTCGGTCAAAACAAGTTGTGTTTCCCGCGCCGGCAATACCTCACCGAGAAACTTGAAAAACTTCGGGGCTTGCGCTTTCGGATCATAATCAAACGGTAATTGATAGGTCAAAAAGTCTTGCCTGTTGTGCTGTCTGAGTTCATGGCCCTTTTCCGAGACAGCCAACGTTCCGTTTTGCACATTGATAAGTACCTCATTTCTCGATCTTTCGGGAATTTACCGATAACCGACGGCAATAAACTGCTTGTACAATTCATCTCTGAACTTATGGTATTTTGCATCGGTCGAATCTACGCCCATTCGTTCGGCAGCTTCTCCGAGAAAGACTTGAAACCTTTCTTTTTCGACAATCTTCCAATAGGCACCGTTATAAATATAGATGTTGCCGTGTCGCGTACAAACGCCCCAATTATTTTGAGTTGCGAGCCTTAGAACCTCATCGATTACCGTTACCACCTTACCTTTTTGTTTACTTTCACCAAAATCGACACGTTGTATTTGCGATAACAGATCGCTCAAGATATCGTTATGGGCTTTTACCTTGATCGATGCCAGCTTTTCAAGTTCGCTTTTCACGGTTTCGAGATTAATTTCCATAACACAACAGTTTATACGGTGAATACTTATCGAAACGAGTGGTATAGAATCCCGCCCGATGTTTAGAAATAGGGCAAATCCCGTATCCGATTTTATGAATGTTGCCGATTCTTTCCATTTCGGCAATGTATCGGCAAATGTTCGCTCGAAGAATTCCCGTTTTTCGCGATACCATCAACAAGGTGGAAGGCCGGATATAAAATTCCTCAAATACTCGTTGCATTTGATTGGCAAGATGCTTATCTTTGGATTGAATTTTCAAGGATGCAAAGGGTGCGCTTTCGGGTGCGCCTTTTTTTATTTTCATGCTCGTCCCTCCATCTTTTTAATGATGTCACTGTAACGATAGCGTACTTTGGTGCCGATACGGACGGGCATCAAATACCCGCGCCGCTCCCAATGCCACAAGGTTGAGGGATCAACTCCCAACATTTCGGAGGTTTCCTTTTTCGATAAGTACCGTTCAGTTGCCCGTTTGACACCTTCTTGTTCCCCCTGCTTCTTTGAAGCTTCTAATATTACGGAGGCGAAACCTATTAAGTCCGCTCCCGTCATTTCCAACTTGACCTTCTCGGCTAAAGTTGGATTGTTGATCAAAACTTTAAAATCCATTTTATTTATGGTTTTAAATTTTTATCGCTCGGATACCGCGCGGTTTATCCTTACGATTTACGAACACGAAGGTAGATACCGAAAAAGGTGGGAAAAAGTGGAGACACAAAAAAAATACTATTTAAGTATCTTAAAATCAAATGTCAATAAAAATATTTTTGGTGGATTTGGTGGGAATTAGTGGGGCTTTGGAAAAATTGCATTGATTTTCGATAAAAACTCTTTAATTTCATCTTCTTTGTCGTCTTTTTTTGCTTCGTACTTTTCAGTAGCCTTTTTTCTCTTTTTATAAGTATTATAATTCCATCTCAATGTGTTACACATATCCCGCTCCCAATCCTCATCATTCAAATTTTCTGCAAGTTTTCCTATCAAATAATACATCCGAAGTTTTTGCTTATCCCGCACTTTCAACCTTCCCTTATTATTAGAGGGTTGATTTAGGATGTCTAATAAATCCTTTTCAGCGATCTCATCAAACAAATCGCCATTAAAAGCAGCGTGTATTTTACCCGCAAGTTCCATTGATACTTTACTCTCTACGATTGGGGTTGAATTTTCTTCCGAGGGAATTATCTTTGGAAATGTCTCATCGATAAACTCGATGAATGTTTCTATGGTCAAATATTGGACATACACATCTCTATCGTACAAATTCCAACCTTTATTTTTGGCCAACCATTCATCAAATTTCATTTTTGTCTTTGTTCGTTGCATCCCGATACTTTCAGTAGGGGTTAAAAATGATAGCCTCCCTTCACTATGTGCCGCATTAAATAGGTCATTGAAAGATTCAAACTTTCGGGTAAAAAGCCCCCTATGCAATTGTTTAGCTTCGGATTCAGTAATACCCCCGCTTATCCAATCCTCTACTATCGTGGCAATACCCCGATGTTTTTTTCTTTCTTGAAAATCATAACGGCAAAATTCTTTTTCGGGAGTGTCTTCATCATAACTCAAAAACTCTTTTTCGATAGCTTTAAAAGTCCTTTGACAATCATCATTATCAAAAATATTTACAGGATAACCTCCGTTCCATTTAAGTATGAAACCTAATAGAATATGCTTCTCAAGCGGATTTAACGCTAAATTCTTTAATGTGTCTAAAACGAAATCCGTATCGTTGCATTTAGACTTCACAAATTGACGTTGTTTCCAAAGCAGATTTAGGAATTCCAAAGGATTAAAGGCTCGTTTTCCCAGCCCTGTTTCGAAATACTCGATAGTTTCTTTGACTCCCTTTTGGTTCCCTACATTTTTTTCATTACGATAAAAATCTAAAGTATTGCTGGCTGAAATAGCCTCAAATCGTTCATTACACATAACTGTCAATCTAAAAATGCATTTACAATTTCCTTTTTCACATCAATGTTTATGTCCCTGTACCGAGCAAACGCCCGACTGCCTTCCACGTGCCCGCTCATGGCTCCGACAATGTTCGGGTCTTTCACTTGTGCGTATAAGTTGCCGACAAATGTCCGTCGTGCCATGTGGGAGGATGCTATTTCGTTTATCGGCCGTTGCTCCTCCATGCGTGTAGTCGGGTTCAGCCATGTAACCGTTCGCGTTACCCCCGCCAACGTAAAAACCTCTTTGATTGCGTCATTATACTTTTGTTCCGAAATGAAGGGCAACAACCTATCATCGTCGGTTGCCTTGTATCGGCTTAATATTTCCTTCGCTTTGTCGGATAGTGGTACTTGAATCGTTTTCGGCTTGTCTTCTTTGGTCTTGTTGGCAATATAGGATAAAACATCGTTACAGACATTTGACTTTTTCAATCGCAATAAATCACCGACCCGACAACCAATTAAGCATTGGAATACAAAAATGTCTCGTTGTATAGCTAACTGTGGCCGTTTTGATAAGTCATAATCATAGATTTTGTTTCGCTCATCTTTGGTGATGTATATCGGTGTGCCGTATGTCGGTGTCACAATTTTAAATTTTTTAAACGGACTATTATCGGTAAATTCCTTTTCGTTACACCAATTCCAAAATGCTCTTAGTTTCGAATGTATCCCGGATATTGTGTTTTGCGATCTTGCCTTTGGCAGTTTTTTCTTACTCATACCTTCATAAATATCCGGATGTATGCTGTGTAAAATATATTCATTAAACAAGAACGAATCAAATTCCTCTTGCAACTTTGAATCAAAAGTATGGATGTTAAATGTAGTCTTTTTATACTTTTCAAATCTTTTTAATGTTCTTAGCACCACTCGAAGGCTTCTTTTTCGCCCTTCTGATATTTTTCGGGTTTCAATAAAGTCATTTAAATATTCGAAAAAACCTTTATCCGACTGTGACTTGAATTTTTCGGGATTATAAAATTTATCAAAAATCTGATCCATCCATTCCGATGATAAAGATTCTTTGTCTGTCACCTTATTATACTCATCTATGATATAAGTCTTATGCTTAGTAATATCCTTATCGAACTCAGCCCTCTTGTGTTCGTTATACAGTACTTTAGCCTTTATTTTTTGGTTCTTTGCATCCCATACATTGGGCGATACGAGTATTTGGCTTTTTCCAAATAATTGGATTTTACGACCGTCTGTTAGCCTAAATCTAACATTGCAAAGAGCATTTGTATCTTTTTTTGTCGTTCGTATAAATGCGTTTACTGTTGCCATTATTAAAAAAATTATCGTTGTGCAAATATACATTTTTTGCACAACATACTTGCAATATTTTGCAATTTAATTAATCATTTTTCAATACATTTACATAATATAAGTTACTTATAATTATTGAATAATAATTATTTTATCGGGTTCATTGGGCATTATGTAAATATGACATATTGCATAAAAAGAAGTCCTGTCGGGGTCACAAAATTCAAAAATAAGTGTAAACAAAGTCGCATAAAATTTATGCGACTTTGCTTTTATAATGTGAACGATAACTTCGAGCAAACATTTGCTGCCGGATAACATTTTTTCACTAAATTTTCCAATATCCATATTTAAAAACACTTACATGAATTTCTTTATTTATCAAGAGCTGCAAGTAACATTTTTTTATTTCCTGCTGCCACCATTTCATTTTTCTGCATCATAAGGTTGTTTTTAATCATATTCAAAAAATGAAATTATTTCGAAAATCGGTATTTCAAACAGTACTTCTTTTATATGCGGGCATGATGTCGGCCCAAGAAAAAAAATTCAGCATCAGCGGACATATTACCGATGGCGCATCGGGCGAAGATTTGATCGGCGCGACGGTTTACGTGCACGAACTGAAAACCGGAACGTCGGCCAACGCA
Organism: Bacteroidales bacterium; assembly: GCA_031551455.1. GTDB lineage: Bacteria > Bacteroidota > Bacteroidia > Bacteroidales > UBA4181 > JAIRLS01. Next base: position 8,667 of record JAVBNP010000049.1, read on the forward strand.
TACGGGTTTTATTCCGTTACTTTACCGCAAGGGTCTTATCATCTGACATATTCTTTTGTCGGATCCGTTCCGCACGAAGCAGCGATCGTTTTAGATAAGGATATGAAGCTGGATATCCGTTTGGCCGGTGATGCCAAAGAGCTGGAAGAAGTGGTGGTGACGGCCGAACGCAAGGACGTGAATGTGTCGAAGGCCGAGATGAGCACTACCCGCTTATCGATGCAAACCATACGAAGTATCCCCGTACTGATGGGCGAAGCGGATGTAATTAAGGCGATACAGTTGTTGCCGGGTGTGCAGGCTACTTCCGAAGGTTCGTCGGGATTCAGCGTGCGCGGAGGCGGTTACGACCAAAACCTTATTTTGCTTGACGAGGCCACGGTGTACAATGCATCGCACTTGATGGGTTTCTTTTCGGTGTTCAACAATGATGCCGTTAAGGATGTAAAACTTTACAAAGGCGACATCCCGGCAAGTTTCGGCGGACGGTTGTCGTCGCTGCTCGACATTCGCTCGAAGGATGGCAACAACCAACGTTTTTCGGCCACGGGAGGTGTCGGAACCATTGCAAGCCGCTTAACGCTCGAAGGGCCGATCGGTTCGGACAAGGCGACGTTCATCGTGTCGGGACGCCGCACATATGCCGATATGTTCATGAAACTTTCGTCCGACGAAAATATCAACGGGTCGACCTTGTATTTCTATGATATGAACGCCAAGCTGAATTATCGCATCAATAACAACAATCGGATATTCGCGGCGGGATATTTCGGACGCGATAAGTTCGGCACCAGCACCATCGGAATGGGTTACGGGAATCAAACATTCACGTTGCGCTGGAATCATACGTTTTCGCCGCGCCTGTTTTCCAATTTTACGGCAGTGGGCGGATTTTACGATTATCAATTGAAAAGTACCGAAGGACAAACAGGCTTCACATGGGATTCAAAAATGCGTAATTACGGGTTTAAATCCGATTTTTCGTGGTTCGCCGGTCTTGCCAACAATCTGAAATTCGGTTACCACCTCACGTATCATTGGTTTTCGCCGGAAGAATTGCGAGGCGCGGAAAATTCAATCATCAAAACATCGGCCGAACCGAATGAATACGCTTTGGAACATGCGCTGTATCTGTCGAACGAAACGACGGTCGGCGAACGGCTGACGCTGAAATACGGGTTGCGTTACGTGTTGTTTCAGAACATCGGCAACGGCGCGACCGTTAATTACTTGGACGGCTATGCGGTAACGGAATCGAAGTCTTTCCGCAAAGGAGAGGTTTATAACAATCAACAACAATTGGAACCGCGATTGGGCGTCGCATATCGCATCAATGACGTGCAATCGGTGAAGGCAAGTTATTCGCGTACTTCGCAATTTATCCAATTGGCATCGAACTCGACGGCAGGTTCGCCGCTCGATGTATGGTTTCAAGCGTCGCAAAACGTGAAACCGCAACTTTGCGATCAATATGCGATCGGTTATTTCCGAAATTTTGCCGACAACATGTACGAGGCTTCTGCGGAACTGTATTACAAGGACATGCGGGATGTGGTGGATTTCAAGGATCATGCGCAATTGTTGCTGAATTCCGATTTGGAACAAGAGCTGCGATTCGGCAAGGGAACATCATATGGTGCGGAATTGATGGTACGCAAGAATCGCGGTCGGCTTACCGGTTGGGTGAGTTACACTCTTTCGACAAGTTGGCGACAAATTGATGAAATCAACGGGGGCAAACGCTATCGCTCGCCTTTCGACAAGCCGAACAATATTTCGGTGGTGGCAACGTATGAATTGTCACGAAAATGGTCAATTTCGGCCAACTGGGTGTATGCCAGCGGCACGCCCGTAACGTATCCTACGGGACGTTATTTAGTGGAAAATAATTACATCCCCATCTATTCGGGACGGAATGAATATCGCTACCCGGCATACCATCGATTGGATTTATCGGCCACCCGGAAACTGTCCAAACCGGGAAAACGATTCCAAAGTGAGTTGAATTTCTCGCTCTACAATGCTTACGGCCGCAAAAATGCATGGACCGTTCAATTCAAACAAGAATCGGATCGTCCGGATGTTTCGTATGCCGAAAAGATTTATTTGTTCACTTTCGTGCCATCGGTAACGTGGAATTTTTCATTTTGAGGGAGAGGTCCCGCCCCAACCCTCCCCTATTGGGGAGGGAGACAGGTTCCGGTCACAAAATCACCACGTATAACAATCGCTTAACCATCGTATAACAACATATAACCATGCATAACAACAGTTTTATCATTTTTTTAATCTTCCTGTGTGCCGTATCGTGTACCGAACGTATCAATATCAACACCGATGATGCTCCGCCGCAACTGGTCATCTATGGGCATATCACCACCGATACCATGCAACACGCAATCAGCATTACACGTTCGTCGGGGTATTTTGCCACTTCCAAACCTGCGGGCGTAAGTCATGCAACGGTGACTATAAGCAGTGGGGAAAAGGTCTTCTCGCTCACCGAAAGTTCCGAGGAAGCGGGATTGTATTTGACCAATGCCGATGTGTTCGGCATCGAAGGGCAAACCTATACGTTGAATGTATCGCTCGATTTCTACAACGACGGGACAAATGAGCAGTATACTGCTGCGTCGTATCTGCCGCGCGCCGCTCGATTCGATACAATACGGTTGCAGTCGTCAACCGATTACAAAGACTATGTGGAGATACATATATTCGCCGGATTATCGCCCGACAAGGATTGCTATTACGGTTTTCACGCTTTCCGCAATGATGAGGCGTTAACCGATTCGTTAAGTCTTTTTTCGGTCTTCGACAGCAATCTCGTCGGAACGGAGAACATGTACGATGTAGCTTGTTATTTCTTGGATCAGACCAAAGATAAAACCAAACTGACTCGCGGCGACCGGGTGAGTTTGCGACTGAATACACTCACCAAAGAATATGGTCTTTTTTTGATCAACGCGCAAAACGAAATCGGAGGATCGTCGCCGTTCTCGGGTCCTCCGGCCAACGTGGAAACAAACATTATCCGTGTTGGCGGAAAAGACTCGCCGGCCGTTGCGGGTTTCTTTGCGGCATATTCCGGAAAGACGTGCCGAACGGTGTGGTGAAACGACAACCGGGTAAATCATAAAACGAATCCATGGAAGAGGCTGTTCGAACGAAAAATCGAGCAGCCTCTTTTGTATAAGTCGGATTCCCGCCTCCCTGATTCATAATCTTCATGTTTTGATTAACATTCTCGGCACCGTATCGAAATATCGCATGAAAGACATTTGCGTGCATCCGTATCGAAAAATATTTCCAATTTGTCATTGCTTACCGTGTACATTCGAGTTATGGCGAACACCGGAATTTATATCATTAACACATATTTATGTCAATAAAGAATCATATTTTATGTAAACATTTTGAAAATAAAACTTGTTATGTATATCAACAAACAATAAAAAGATAAGCAATGAAAAGAATAATGTACATCGTAATTTCACTGTTGTTGGCGGCTTGCAAAGGAGCTCCCGACAAAGGAACGACGAATTCGAGTTCTCCAAATGACGTCGACTATGAATTCGTAAACGGTTATCCTACGGCGACCACCATTCAAAAAGCATACGACGATGTCGATTTTAATCGCGCCGTTCAAGCTTATCGCTTTTTCTACCCCACCGTTTCGGGCGAAGCGATTTTACAGGGCAATTTGGCCATAAACATTAAACCCAATGCCGTATTCGGCACTTTGGACACCAAACCACAACAAATCGGATTTACGCTCAATTCCGACACACCTTACGGCCCTGTATTATTGGATTTGTCGAATGGTCCCACGGTAGTTGAACTTCCCGCCGGCCCGTTGATTGTGGTAGCCATGGATGTGAATCAACGTTGGGTGGCCGACATGGGTATTCCCGGTCCCGATGCGGGTAAAGGCGGCAAACATCTTATTCTTCCGCCCGGCTATCAAGGAAAAGTTCCCGTGTCGGGCTATCATGTATGGAAATCATCATCGAACAATCTTACGGTAGGTGTGCGTTCGCTGCCTGTCGGCGGTGACGTGCCGGCTGCTTTGGAACGTATCACAACCGTTAAAGTATACCCTTTCGATACAAAAGTTAAAGCCTCTCCGTTGCAATGGCTTGACTTAACCGGCAAGCCGCAGAATACTACTCCGCTCGATTGGGAAACCAATATCAAGTTTTGGGAAGTACTGCATCGGGTAATTGATCGCGAACCTGTTTACGAAGATTACCGTGCTTACTACGGTGAATTGGCAGTGTTGGGGATCATCAAAGGAAAACCCTTTAATCCCGACGCACGCATGAAATCCATTCTGGAAAAAGCGGCCAAGGCGGGTAACGCTCAAATGCGCGTACAATCATTTGCCGATCGTCGTCCCGACAAAGTGGTTTGGAACGATCGTCAATGGGAATGGGTAGGATTACGTCCGGAGAACGGCGATTTTGATGCTCCGTCGTACATCGATCTCGATGCCCGCGAAGTATGGTTTTACCAAGCCATCGGTGCATCGCCTGCCATGTTCCGTCGTCAAGCGGGCCAAGGATCTCTCTATTGGTTGGGATTGCGCGACAATAACGGTAATTATGTCGACGGCTCGAAAACCTATAAATTGACCATTCCGCAGCCCGTTCCCGCAAAATTGTTTTGGTCGGTGACCGTTTACGATTCCGAAACTCGCAGTCAGATCAATACGGATCAAGGATATGCCGCTTTACGCTCGATGTTCGAACTGAAAGATTTTGTCGATAATCCGACCGTCGATTTGTATTTCGGTCCGAAAGCACCTGCCGGAAAAGAAAAACAATGGATCAAAACCATTCCCGGCAAAAGTTGGTTTACATACATCCGCATCTACGGCCCCGAAGATTCTGCTTTCAACGGTAATTGGAAACCGGGCGATTTCGAGGAAGTGAAATAATTTTTGTGCCGATTACAGATAAAATTGAAGCCCTCGACTTTTGTCGAGGGCTTTTTGTTTGAAGACGGAATTTGTTTACGGTAAATTGTTTTCCGGTTGGTATTGTTTTTGTTTTTCGACATTTTAACGATTACGCCTACATATCAAAATCGAATATTCCTCTGCTGGAGATAATAAATTTCGGTAAAAAGTACCCTCAATCCTTCATTTGTATGCATTACCTATCTCGATTTTTACTTCCTCAACGAAGCCATATCCACCACGAAACGATAATGCACGTCGCCCCTTTCCAAACGATCGAAAGCTTCGTTGACTTGATTTATGTCGATCAACTCGATATCGGCCGTGATGTTGTGTTTCGCACAAAAATCGAGCATTTCCTGTGTTTCGGCAATACCGCCGATATTGGATCCGGAAAAACTTTTCCGCCCTTTCACCAAATTGAACGCCCCCACGGGAAGCGGTTCTACGGGTAAGCCCACCAATACCAACGCGCCATCCACTTTCAGCAAATGCAGATAAATGTTTACGTCGTGCTTTGCCGAAACGGTATCCAAAATTAAATCCAGTTTCGATTGCCGTTTCATTTGGTCGGGATCAGTCGATAGCGTCACTTCGTCCGCACCCAAGCGTTTGACGTCTTCGGCCTTGGAAGCGGAAGTAGTGAATACTGTTATGTGTGCTCCCATAGCTTTGGCAATCTTAATGGCTACGTGCCCCAACCCGCCGATGCCGATGATGCCGACTTTTTTTCCCGGTCCCGCTTTCCAATGTTTGAGCGGCGAATAAACGGTAATTCCGGCACAAAGCAAAGGCGCTGCAGCTGCCAAATCGAGTGTTGCGGGAACATGCAGTGCATAATTTTCATCCACCACGATATTCTCCGAAAATCCCCCGTAAGTTTGTCCGCCCGAAACCCTGTCCGGCGAATTGAACGACATGGTGGTTTCCACATCGCAATATTGTTCCTCGCCTTCCTTGCAGTGTTCGCACTTACGGCAAGAATCGACGATACAGCCCACGGCGGCGAGGTCGCCCGTTTTAAACTTGGTGACTTGATCGCCCGTTTTAGTAACCCGACCAACGATTTCGTGACCCGGAACCAACGGATAAACGGCGTTGTACCATTCGTTGCGAACGGAATGAAGATCGGAATGACAAATACCGCAATACAGAATTTCCATTTCCACGTCGTGCGGCATTACCGCTCTGCGTCGAATATGTATCTCTTTCATCGGTGCATCGGCCGATTCGGCGCCAAATGCTTTTGTATTTTTGACTTCCATATCGTTTGTTTTTAAAGTTCGGAATATTTATTTCTTTCGGCTCTACTTTATTCAAACATCGTAACGTCAATTAATGTTTTGACCATATCGATGATCCGATGGCTCGAGTCATTCACATTTCTATTTCTTTACTCATTATTTCGTATCCTGGAAGACACGGATACGAAGTTCGGTCCTAACACATAATGTATATCACCGTGACTACATGATTTCAATGAGAACAACATCGTCGTCGCCGACTTCTCTGCGGTTGAACTCGTGAGGAGCAAGTTTACCGTTACTGTCCATGGCCGCATAACCTTTAGCACGAATACTTCCTTCGTGAGAATGAGAATGCTGCGCCCGACCGGTTAATCAACAGATCATCATAAGAATCTTTTTCATATTTGCTTATTTTTATTTTTTATAAATATTCCATGTTGTTGTTTAATGCCCTTGACAGATTTATTAACCTTATCGGATTTCCGGATGAAAACAAAATCTTGAACTTTTTATATATTCAGCTTGGCAATGAATCGAAACATGAGAAGCGGATCGATTTTTCGGGATTAAAACAAGCGATAGATTCGATACGTAATTTTTTGTACTTTCGCCGAAAATTTACACATTGCAAATACCGCGATGTACCAAAATGAACGTAATTATTTATATTTAAGATATGTCGGACGATAAAAAAATTATTTTTTCGATGGTGGGTGTTAATAAGATCTTCCCGCCGCACAAACAGGTATTGAAAGATATTTATCTTTCGTTTTTTTACGGAGCCAAGATAGGCATCATCGGTTTGAACGGATCGGGTAAATCGACCCTGTTGAAAATTATTGCCGGTGTCGAAAAATCCTTTCAAGGTGATGTCGTTTTTTCACCGGGCTATTCCGTCGGATATTTGGAACAAGAGCCGCATTTGGATGAAACCAAAACGGTAAAAGACATTGTACAAGAAGGCGTGCAAGAGATTGTCGATTTGCTGAAGGAATACGAAGATGTGAATAATCGTTTTGCCGAACCGATGACCGACGACGAAATGAATCAATTGATGATTCGCCAGGGCGAGTTGACGGAACAAATCGAACATGTCGGCGGTTGGGATCTCGACAGCAAATTGGAGCGTGCCATGGATGCACTTCGTTGTCCGGACGGCGATGCGGCCATTTCCGTGCTTTCGGGGGGCGAACGTCGTCGGGTTGCTTTATGTCGTTTGTTGTTAAGAGAACCGGCCATATTATTGCTCGACGAGCCCACCAACCATTTGGATGCCGAATCGGTGCAATGGCTCGAAATGCATTTGCAACAATACAAAGGCACGGTGATCGCCATTACGCACGATCGTTATTTTCTCGATAACGTTGCCGGCTGGATTCTCGAACTCGATCGCGGCGAAGGTATTCCGTGGAAAGGCAATTATTCTTCGTGGTTGGAACAGAAAACCAAACGGATGGCTCAAGAGGAAAAACAGGAAAGCAAACGTCGCAAAACCCTCGAACGTGAGTTGGAATGGGTTCGCATGGCGCCGAAAGCACGTCATGCCAAGGCTAAAGCCCGTTTGTCGGCTTACGATAAAATGATGAACGAAGATGTTAAGCAGAAGGAAGAAAGACTCGAAATATTCATTCCGAACGGGCCTCGTTTGGGTGATAAGGTGATTGAAGTTCAAAACGTATCAAAAGCATACGGCGACAGGTTGTTGTTCGACAAACTCGATTTTAAACTGCCGCCCGCAGGTATTGTCGGAGTGATTGGTCCCAACGGTGCGGGAAAAACAACTCTTTTCCGCCTGATTATGGGAATGGAAAAGCCCGATATGGGAACGTTTGAAGTCGGCGATACCGTAAAAATATCGTACGTAGATCAAAGTCATAAAGATATTGAATCCGAAAAAACCGTGTATCAAGTGATTTCGCAAGGAAACGAATTGATC
>JAVBNP010000232.1:0-5206 GCA_031551455.1 Bacteroidales bacterium
GTATTCGCCATTCGCGATTGTTGTGATACCGGCCGTTTTTATTTGCGTGCCGTTTCGCTTTCCGTGCAAATATTGATCTTTTCCGGTAACGTTTCCCTCCGCGTCGTATGTCATTAATTCACCGTTCAGCTGTCCGTTTTCGTCGTAAAAATATTCGTCGTTCACTCGGCCGTTTGAATGGTATGAAATTCTATGTTGTATGACGCCGTCTTTGTACGTATAAACGGACGGATATTGGTTTTCCAAACCTTTCGTTCCGTATTGATATACTTTTCCGTCGCGTTTCCCGTTTTTGTAAGCACCCTTTTCGTACAAGGCATTATAAAAATATTCTTCCCAATCGCCGTTGGCAATGCCCTTTTTAAAATTCCCGATATTGTATTTGTTCCGATTGAGAATGATGTGGTATGTTCCCTGCAACGGTTTTTTGTCTTGGTTTTCGCTGAATTGGCAGATGCCGTTGCCCAACGAAAGAATGTTAATGGTAACAATATCGGGTTGCTCTCCGGCTTTAACGACTTTAAATCCTTGATAACTGCCGTCCTCCATTTGTGCGATTGCGGGAAGGCAAAGCAGCACCAATAACAGGCAAAGGCAATTCTTAATGGTTAATTTTTGACTTTTGATCGACATAAATTTATATAAAGTCTAATTAATATTTACGATATAAACCTCTTAGGTTTAGCTCTGCTGAGCTCGCAAGCTCGGTTCAAAAACCTAATAGGTTTTGACCGGTTTTATTTGAAATTATTTATTGTAACTTATATAAAATAAATCAATGTGGCGAAAGCTTTTCCCGGCGTTCGGAGGCATTTAATGCCGCGATGTTTTTATATTCTGTCCAAAATCTCTTTTTTCTTTGCATCAAACTCTTCCTGCGTGATGATCTGCTCATCCAGCAACAATTTCAGCTTTTTTAATTGCGACATCGGTTCTTCGGTTCCGTTGCTTCCGATGATTTCGTCTTTTTGCTGCATCAAAGATTTGCTCAGCTCGAGACCGGCGCCTACCTGCAAGCCCGCACCCGCAAGTCCGCCCTCGTTGCGTGCGGCATCGCGCAATGCACGCAATTTTTCCAATTGCACATAATCCAATCCCACCTCGGCAGCCGAAAGCGCTTCGGCAGTCATCCCGGCAATGCGATCGATTCGTTCCCGCGTTTCTTCGTCAAACGAAGTCGATTCGATACGGAAATCGGTTAACTCCAAGCCCAATTTCGAAATGGTTTGATTGATCAACTCCTTGGTTTGCAACGATAATTCGGCCAACCGAGCATCGATTTCACGATACGAATAACCCGATTGCGCCAAGTACGAAGTCAATTCCGGCGTAATACGACCGAGGATTACTTCTTTTATATCGCTTGCAGTATAAAGATCTTTCGATCCGATAAGGTTGACAAACATCGATTCCGGGTCGGCAATCTTTACGGAATAGTTGCCGTATGCGCCCAGTTGAACGGGAAATTTGTATACGGGATCGACGTATTTGATCGGTGTGGCCGTGCCCCAAGATTGATTAACGATCTCGGCCGTACGGAAAAAGTAAAGGTGCATCTTGTGTTCGCTCTCGAACATTTGACGCAACTTCAAGAATGTGGTAATAAACGGCCGGTTATCCGATTCGAGAAAATACAAACCTTGGTCGGTCAATACATCTTGAACCTTCCCTTCGTAAACAAGGATGCAACCTTGCCCCGGCGATACGAGCAACTTACTTGCATTCTTGATTTCGCTTGTGGGCGTATCCGGTTGATGGAATAACAGATCGCTGTCTTGGTTCGTCCATTCGATAACCGTGCTTAACTGTTTCTTGAAGAAAGATTTAATTCCCATGGTGATTCTTTTGGTTTAAGGAAGTTTATAGGTTTGTACATTTTGACCGTCGGCGTCGATTTCGAAAAACGAATTTTCGCTTGCTTGCAGCATAAAACCGCGATCGGTACGTACCGCATGTATATTTTTTAGATCATTGATTCCGGCCGATTTCGTCCAAACAATGTTGCCGGACGTATCGAGTAATTGTATTCGAATGCCCGCATCTTTCGCCAGCGACGGTTGATATGCAATGAGAATGTTGCGGCTGTCGTAAAACAATATTTCCGGCGAAAAATAAACTCGTTCGTCCGTGACGGGCTTGCAGGACACGATACGGTACTTGTCGAGATTTTTCATTGCAGCCTCGTCGATACGCATCAATCGGTTTTCGGGGCCGCCGTTGTTGAATTTGTATGTGATTTCAAACAATTGAGCCACATTGCTCGAGTGTGCGCTTTCCTTGTTCAAGAAAAGATAGTAAGTTATGTCTTTGGCGCCGGGCAAGAGAGGTTTCGAAATGTCTTTTGCCACGTATTGAAACGCTTTTTCGGTGTACAACATATCGGCTTTCGGGAAATAATACAACTCTTTTCCCAAATTGGTATTGATTCGGAATCCTTCGCCCTGCTCCTCGGGAACGAACGAGACGGACATTAAACCGGCTTCGAGAGCGGGTTTGCGGGCGCAAATATCCGCCGTTACGTCGGTAAACATCCGGTTTTCGGGAACAATCTTATAAATCAAGTTACCGTTGATGATGACATAGTGGGTATCGTCGCTTAAGAAATAGCGATATTCGATGTTTTGATTTCGAGCAAGCGTTACGGGCAATTCCTGTTCGCCGATAACGTTTCCGGCAGCCACGTTCAAAAATTTTGCATGTGCCTTTTTGTTTTGGTCGATAACGTAAAAAGCGGTACCCGTTTCTTTTGCAGACAACAAAGCGGAGAAAGCGTATTTGCCGCGCTGCGGCGTTTTGGGTTGTTCGACTGTTCTGTGCGCCGGAGTGACATTCCGTGTTGTTTGGGTTACTTGATCGACACAGAATTTTGCCGCCAACATAACGATAATAACCATGACAACGATAACAGAAATCACGATGCCTTTCACCGGCGATGTGTTGCCGGTATTTGTCGATTCGTAGCGATGGTTAACGTTTACGTTGACATTAACATCGTCGTTGTCGAGGAAAAATTCGGTGCCGCACTTATCGCAACGATAATGATCCGTACCGATTGTCAACGGTTTGGTATTACCGCATTGAGGGCATTTGATAACCTTGATCTGTTTTGCCATGTGTTGCTTTGTTCTGCCGATTATTCGGTGCTTTGTATGTCTTTTACGGTGTTGCGCAATTTTGAATACTCGGGTTCCCGAATAACTTTTACTTCGGTGATTCCTCTGAAATCGGATTGTGAAAAGAACTTCATGATTTGGCAATAGAATTCTTTACCTTTTTCGTCCTCGTCAATGTAAAGCTGAATCGGCTGATTGTTGGTATGCGGCGCTTCCGAAAGCCCTTCGAAATCGTTATTTTCAAACATTTGCAGAATGGTTGCCTCGTCAATCATCGAACTGTTAAATTTCTTCCGCACGATATCTTTGATTTTTCCGCCGTTTTTGTTGTAATATTCTTTTCCGCCGAAAAATGCAGCCAATCCGAATACGATAATACCTATTCCGGCGGCTATTCTGACCAATATCACCGATAAAGGAATTATACCGGGTATGATGATCAACAAAACGCAAAGCGCCAACAACAGGTAATAAATGATCTTTTTGGCCATGTTGGTTTTTTCTTCGAAACGATCCCTGTGTTCGTCGAAATATGCGTACAAATTGGTTGGATAATTGCTTTCGGTTGACATAATTAATTGTTTTTTGATTGTTTCAAGGATTTTTATAAAATAAATATCGTATCATTCTTATACGAAAAATCATGCCGGCGGTTACCGTTCGGAATCCGGAAATTTAAACATAAATTTGTTTTTATGAGATGTGTATATGTGTTTTATTTTGATAATGAGATGTTTTTGCGTATATAAAAAACCTTGCAACGGAATTTGCAAGGTTTTTGTTTAAAACGACCGTAAAAATACAAAATATTCTTTTACGGATTTGTGCATTCGTGACGAATTGCTGTTAATTCTCTGCTCCCGCCATCAACAATTGCTCCACGATTTCGGTATATCCGCGTTCACCGGCATAAGCCATGGCGCTTTGTCCGCTGTTGTCGACCGCATTCACGTCGACGCCGTTTTCGATCAGTATCGCGGTGAAATCGTTGTGTCCCAACTTGGCGGCCACGATTAAAGGCGTTTCGCCGAATTCGTTTTTGGCGTTTGCATCCGCTTGGGCGTCGAGCAGGAGTTTGCCGATGAACTTGTTGCCTATTCCCGCCGCATAATGCATGGCCGAGTTTCCGTTCAATAATTTCAGATTGACGTCGGCGCCGTTCTTGAGCAGCATTTCAGCAATGACCATGCTTGAATTGTTTACGGCCAATATTAAGGCAGGTGCGCCGTTGTCGTTCAATTCGTTGATATTCGAATTGTCGGCTTTCAGCAATGCCGCCGCCGTTTCGCTTTGGTTGTTGTATACGGCTTGGTGCAGCGGAGTGTTTCCGTTGGCATCCTTTTGAGCGACATTTCCGCCCGAGAGCGCGACAACCAAATCGCGAAGTCCGCCGGCAGTGGCATAATCCAGTGCACTGTAGCCGGCGTTGTTTTTTATCGAACTGTCGGCGCCCAACGAAAGCAGGTACAAAGCGGTTTCCGTTTTTCCGCTTCTCACGGCATACATCAAAGCCGTGTCGCCTTCCTTGGTGGTAGCATTGATGTCCGCGCCTTGTTCGGTCAACATTTTGACAATGTCTTTATTGCCGTTCGTCGCCACGCAATGCAAAGGCGTTTCGCTGTTGTTGTTGGCCAAGCTCACGTCGGCTCCGGCATCGATCAGCATTTTGGCAATATCTTTTGCACCTTTCATGCACACGTAATAAAGAGGTGTATTGCCCGATGCATCTCTCTTATCGATATTGATTCCGCCTTTTTTCAGAAAAGTTTGAACGATCCCTTTTTTGGCGTTTTTGCAAGCATTTAAAAATATATTATCCATTTTTTTGATTTGATTACATCGTTAACATTATACTTCACGCAGAGTTATTTTATGCTTTGCGCCTTAGCGTCTTTGCGTGATTATTCTCTCACAAAGACGCTAAGTATAAAATCATCTTGTGTGAAGCATCACTGAAAGTTATACTATAGTGAAAGTGGTTTTCGGATTTTTGGAAACGCAAGACCTAACAGGTTTTCAAAACCTGTCAGGTCTGTAACCGAAAGCCGATTTCACATTAGTATATTATCTCAAAAGCAATTTCACTACCGCTT
>JAVBNP010000253.1:0-16219 GCA_031551455.1 Bacteroidales bacterium
CTTCCGCCAATTCAACAGCGCCGGCACCTCCTTGCGCCCATACATCGGCAGAAATGGCTTGCACGCAATGTTCGCTGCAAAGTTCTTGAACCAATTCCGTTTCCTCGGGCGTATCGAAAGCAAATTTATTAAGCGCAACCACAACGGGCAATCCGAAATGTCGCGCATTTTCCACATGCCTGTTTAAATTCTCCATGCCTTTAACGATGGCTTTCAAGTCGGGCTTTTTCAAATCGGCCAAAGGTACGCCGCCGTGGTATTTCCGCGCGCGAACGGTTGCAGCCAAGACGACTATTTTGGGTGAGATGCCCGCATTGCGACATTTCAGATCGAGAAATTTTTCGCCGCCGAGATCGAATCCGAATCCCGCTTCGGTAACCACATAATCGCTCAACGACATGGCCGTGCGCGTGGCAATGATCGAATTGGTGCCTTGAGCGATATTGGCAAACGGACCTCCGTGTATAATGGCGGGCGTATTTTCAGTGGTTTGCACCAAATTGGGATATACGGCATCGCGCATCAAAACGGTCATCGCACCGTCGGCTTTCAAATCGCGACACCACACGGGGCGTTTATCGTATGTGTAACCGATAAAAATATTTCCGATACGTTGCTTCAAATCATTAAAATCCTTGCACATGCACAAGATCGCCATCAGCTCGGAAGCAGCGGTGATATCGAAACCCGTTTCGCGGGGAACACCGTCAGCCGTACCTCCCAAACCGACAACCATGTGACGCAACGCACGGTCGTTCATATCCATTACCCGTTTCCACACCACGGTACGCGGATCAATACCCAAATTACCCGTTTTGTTTTGGATATTATTGTCAATTAAAGCCGACAACAAATTATGCGCTTTTTCGACAGCGGAAAAATCGCCCGTAAAATGTAAGTTAATATCTTCCATCGGCAACACTTGTGCATATCCGCCGCCGGCTGCTCCGCCTTTAATTCCGAAAACGGGTCCCAACGAAGGCTCGCGTAAAGCGACGATCGATTTTTTTCCGAGACGATTCAATGCCAACGACAAACCGATGGATACGGTTGTTTTTCCCTCTCCCGCAGGCGTGGGCGACATGGCCGATACCAAAATCAAGTTGGAACGTGCAATTTTCTCGATATCGATCAACGACAAAGGAAGTTTTGCTTTATATTTGCCGTAAGGCGACAGATCATCGGCCGAAATACCCAACGACGCGGCTATTTTCGCAATGGGCTTCATTTGCACGGAACGCGCTATTTCTATATCACTTAACATAATTTATGATTCGGTTTTTATTTTTACATAATTAATTTTCGAAGCAAAAAGTCCGATAAACACACAACAAATATCGATCCGACTTGGGACAAAGCTAACATAAATCATCCGGATTTTTTGATGAACAATGCGAATAAAAATTATGTTTTCAATCCAACCGAAGTCGGGAAGATTTATTTTCCGTTCGCTTGCTTCGGCCGAATTTATTATTCCCGACGTATGAATTACGGAGATATAATGTTTTTGCATTCTTTTTGTCTCGACAAATACTATCGCATGCGGTTTTATCGTTATCATACATCGATAACGGTTTGTGCGGTATAAAGTTTACCGACAATCTTTTGCAAACCTTATCGATCATAACTCTTTTTTTTGTACTTTTGCCCGGTAATATGATATCGATAATGAAGAGGTCTTTTTTTTGTTTCGCAATTCTCGTCGTCGGTTTGGCTTCCTGCAGCAAATTCGAAAAGCTGCGTAAGAGTTCCGATTATCCCTTGAAATACCGTAAAGCTTTCGAATATTACAATAAAGGCGACTATATCAGAGCCGGTCAGCTCTTCGACGATATCGTTACCGTGTATCGCGGAACCAACAAAGCCGATACGGTAGCTTACTATCAAGCGATGAGCTACTTTAAACAAAAGGATTATCTCTCCGCCTCGCATTATTTCGGCAATCTGTATAAAACCGAAAGAAATTCGTCCTTTGCCGAAGAATCGGAATTCCTCACCGGATATTGTTTTTACAAACAAAGTCCGAGAGCGGAATTGGATCAACAAAATACGATGGCGGCCGTCGAGATTTTTCAAATATTTTTATTGCGACATCCCGATTCCAAATGGAAAGCGGAAAGTGAACAATATTTGGCGGATATGCTGGATAAATTGGTCGACAAATCATACATCACGGCCAAATTGTATTATAACCTCAGTCAATACAAAGCATCCATCATTGCATTAAACAACAGTTTGAGTGATTATCCCGAAACCAAGTACAGAGAAGAATTGATGTATCTGTTGCTGAGATCGAGCTATTTGCTGGCCGAGAACAGCGTTCCGGATAAAAAGAAAGAGCGATATCAATCCGCTTTGGACGAGTATTATTCTTTTATCGGTGAATTTCCCGAAAGTTCGTATGCCAAAGACGCTAAACATATGTACGAAAAAGTCGATCGTTACTTGAAAGCGAGAGGCGGAAACGAAGATGAAGATTAGGCATTCTTCGATTTTCGATTGATGATGTTTATTCGTCAATCAAAAAATCAATAAAAATCAATCGAAATCTAAAAATCAAAAAATCAAAAATTAACATAAATGGATTTTAAAAAATCAAAAGCGCCCGTTACCACCATTACCCGCAATTTGGACGAATTGTACGGACCGACGGGCAATATCTACGAAACAGTTGTTATTGTCGCAAAACGCGCCAACCAAATAAGTGTTGAAATCAAACAGGAATTGAACCGTAAGTTGGAAGAATTCTCGAGCTACACGGACAATTTGGAAGAAGTATTCGAAAACAGAGAACAAATCGAAATATCGCGTTTTTACGAAAAATTACCCAAACCATCGTTAATTGCCTTGCAGGAATTTGCGGATAACGATATTTATTACCGCAATCCGGCAAACGGCACCGAGTCGGATAATAGATGACACTTGAAGGGAGACATATCATAGTAGGCATTACGGGAAGCATTGCGGCATACAAATCCGCGATGCTTGTTCGTTTATTGGTAAAGGAAGGTGCAGAAGTAAAAGTAATCATGACGCCGTTGGCCAAAGAATTCATCACTCCGTTGACCATGGCGACACTTTCGAAAAATCCGATATTGGTTGATTTTTTCGACCCCGAAAACGGATCGTGGAACAGCCACGTTGATTTGGGCCTTTGGGCCGATGCTCTGCTGATAGCTCCCGCAACGGCAAATACCGTTGCCAAAATGGCAACGGGAACAGCCGATAATCTGTTGTTGACCACCTACCTTTCCGCACGTTGCCCCGTATTTGTCGCTCCGGCAATGGATTTGGATATGTTCGGACATCCTGCAACAACACAAAATTTGCAAACGCTGCAAGCACGCGGCGTACATGTCATCGAACCGTCCGTCGGCGAATTGGCCAGCGGATTGGATGGTAAAGGACGTATGGAAGAACCGGAAAACATCGTCCGTTTTTTGACGCATACATTGACGGCAGGCGATTGTTCCGGCAAAAAAATATTAATAACGGCGGGTCCCACCTACGAACCTGTCGATCCCGTACGTTTCATCGGCAATTATTCGTCCGGAAAAATGGGATATGCATTGGCCGAAGAATTAGCCTCGCGCGGCGCCGAAGTAATTTTGGTGAGCGGTCCCGTAAACTTGACTCCGAAGCATCCGTCCGTTAAAAAAATCGACGTACGAACGGCTCAAGAGATGTATCAAGCGGCAAAGGACTACTTTTCGAAGGTCGATGCCGCAATTATGGCTGCGGCGGTTGCCGACTTTACACCTGCGGAACCGAAACCGCAAAAAATAAAAGACAAACAGACGTACGATTTACGATTGATTCCCACAACGGACATTGCAGCCGAATTGGGAAAGTTGAAGCAACCCGAACAAATTTTGGTCGGGTTTGCGCTTGAAACGCACGACGAAACGGAAAATGCCGTTGCGAAATTGAAAAAGAAAAATTTCGATTTCATTGTGTTGAATTCGTTGAACGACGCCAGAGCGGGGTTCGGATACGAAACCAACAAAATAACCATCATCGACGCCGATAATGGGGTGCAACGTTTCGAGCTGAAATCCAAGAAAGAAGCAGCAAAAGATATTACGGACAAACTGGTTTCCCGTTTTCGGAAATGACGATGAACGTTCGACATATTGTTTGTGGTTGTTTGTTCGCCTTGATGATTACCGGCGCACAAGGACAGGAATTGCGTTGTAACGTTCAATTGGTTACCACACAGATACAAGGCTCCAACAGAAGCGTAACGGAAGCGTTGCAAACGGCGCTTTACGAATTCGCAAATGCCCGAACATGGACCAACAACGTGTTCACGACCGAAGAACGCATCGAATGCAACATGATGTTCAACATCACGGGAATGGTCGGTAACGAATTTACGGGAACGCTTCAGGTTCAGTCGCGTCGACCGGTATTCAATTCCGTTTACAATACCACGCTGATTAATTTTCAAGATAAAGATATAAAGTTCAATTACGTGGAAGGCGAACCGCTGGAGTTCAGCGATGTGGCTTTCCAATCGAACCTTACATCCATTATTGCGTTTTATGTTTATATCATTTTGGGAATGGATTACGACTCGTTCTCGCTCAACGGAGGTACGCAATATTTCCAAAAAGCGGAAACGGTTGTCACCAATGCCCAACAATCGAATGAAAAAGGTTGGAAAGCATACGAAGGGTCCTATCGGAATCGTTATTGGTTAGTGCAAAACCTGTTGGATGATCGTTATCGCGGTGTTCGCGAGTTTACATACAAATACCATCGTTTAGGATTGGACAGAATGAGCGATCGTCCTAACGAAGCGCGCAACGATATCTCCGATTATTTGAAACTTTTGCAGGACGTGTATCGTCGAAAACCCGACCCTTATCTGTTTTTATTGCAAATCGTTTTCGACGCCAAATCGAATGAATTCGTCGATATTTTCAATAATTCGCCTCCCGAAGAAAAAACAAGAGTTGTGAAGATTCTGAAAGAGATCGATCCGGCCAACATTTCGAAATACGATAAAATAACCGGTCAATAAAGGTCTAGAATTATCTCGAATCTAAAGATGCAATATTTAATATAAATATTTTTTATTAATCACTTAAATGTAAAGCTTATGAAGTTATTTTCACTTAAAACACTGGCATTGTTGATAGTTGCCGTTATGCTCGGCTCATGCGTCGGCAAGAAAAAGTTCGTTGCGTCGGAAACGGCTCGCCTTACCGCGGAAGAACAAGTAAGAGCAATGACGGCGACCATTGAAACGCAAAACAGCATGTTGGCCAAACTCGAAGCCGATACGGCTCGTTTG
The DNA here is from genome assembly GCA_031551455.1 of Bacteroidales bacterium. Classification (GTDB taxonomy): domain Bacteria; phylum Bacteroidota; class Bacteroidia; order Bacteroidales; family UBA4181; genus JAIRLS01. Next base: position 5,300 of record JAVBNP010000253.1, read on the forward strand.
GGGAAACAAATACGCGAATACAGAACGGCATTGTCATCCAATTTAACGGAACAGGGAAAATTGAACCTCCTGCTCAAAGGTCAGATGGATGCTTTGGCCGAACGTGAACGTACGATTAACGATCTGAAAGCGATCATCCAACGGCAAAACGATTTGGTCAACGGATTGCTTTCTCAAGTAACCGAAGCATTGATCGGATTTAATGCCGACGAGTTAACCGTTCAGTTGAAAGACGGTAAAGTATATGTGGCAATGTCCGACAAACTTTTGTTCAAATCGGGAAGCGCCGATGTGGACAAACGCGGAAAAGAAGCGCTGGCAATGTTGGCCGACGTATTGATCAAACAACCGGATATCGATATTTTTATCGAAGGTCATACGGACAATGTTCCCATCAAAACAAGCCGCTTTACCGACAACTGGGATTTGAGCGTGCTTCGCGCGACATCGGTGGTTCGGATTCTTACGACCGAATATAAAGTAAATCCCGTACAAATCATTCCGTCGGGACGCAGCCAATTCTTCCCGGTTGCCGATAACGCAACACCCGAAGGTCGTTCCAAAAATCGTCGCACGGAAATCATCCTTTCGCCCAAACTCGACAAGTTGTTCAAAATGCTGAACGAACATCAAAGTTTGTAAATAATCGGTTTTGCGAAATAAGAAAAATGGAAAGCGGTCAAGTTTGAACCGCTTTTCTTTTTTCGCGACATTTGCATAAAAAAATTAACTTTGTACGAAAGAAGTCGACAATGATCAATAAGTTCACATTTTCGGGATCTGTTGTCGGATTATTTTTCGGATTGGCGTCGTTTGTTTCGTGCAACGGTATATTCATGGACAAGCAGGAAAGCAACACCCCGCAAAATAATTTCGACCTGTTGTGGCGTATTGTTGACGAGCGTTATTGTTTTTTTGAAGAAAAGCAGATCGATTGGGACGGCATTTATGCGAGATATTGCAACTCGGTACCCCGGAGCACTCAAAACATTCACTCGGAATCCCAACTTTTTGATTTGATGTCGAACATGTTGGCGGAATTGCAAGACGGACACGTAAGTATCGGCAACGGAACAGAATGGCGTACTTACGACGGATGGTTCACCAAATATTCCGAAAATTACGACGGAAATCTCATATACAACTATCTGAACAGACGCACCGAATATTTAAACAACGGCATGAGTTTTACCTCATTGTCCGAATCTGTCGGTTATATTCGTTGCTCGTCTTTTTCCGAAAAAATCAATCGCACCGAATTGGACAAAGCGTTGGCCGGATTTACAACGCATAAAGGAATTATCATCGACATGCGTAACAACGGCGGCGGATTGGTTTCCGAAGCGTACACGCTTGCATCGAGATTTGTCCGACAAAAAACGCATGTGGGCTACGTACGTTACAAAACGGGGAAAGGACACAACGATTTCAGCGAGTACTTCAACCGCTACGCAGAACCGGACGGCACTTCCTCCTTTCAAGGAAAGGTGGTGGTTATCACCAACAGAAGAGTATACAGTGCAGCCAATTTGTTTGTTTCCATCATGAAAAATTTACCGCAAGTCCGGATTATGGGTGATACGACAGGCGGTGGCGGCGGACTCCCCTTGTCGATGGAGTTATATAACGGTTGGATGGTGGAATTATCCACTAATCCGATATTCGACATCGACAAAAAAAGCATCGAATCGGGTATTGAACCGCATCAAGTTATTATGCTCGAACAAAGAACAGACAAAAAAGACAACATCATAGAAAGTGCAAAGGATTGGATATTGGGCCGATAATCGTATAAATCTGCCAATCTCGAATAAGTAACCTTCAGATATTTCGCGCATCTGAAGTTCACGATTTTTGCCTAAGTTTGCGCGGTTAATCAAATTGCATAAAACCAACGACACATTATTAATTCATAAAAAAAATAAAACTATATGGCCATTTTACAAATCAAACCAAAATCGGAATGTACTTATGACTGCATATCCTTGGGCGAAGTAATGTTGCGTCTCGATCCGGGATGCGGACGCATACGTACCGCCCGCAGATTCGACGTATGGGAAGGTGGCGGGGAATATAACGTTGCTCGCGGATTGAAGAAATGTTTCGGGCTGGATACAGCCGTTGTCACCGCTTTTGCCGATAACGAAGTCGGTCGGTTGGTGGAAGATTTCATCATGCAGGGCGGCGTCGATACCCGTTTCATTAAATGGATGGATTACGACGGCGTGGGACGTACCGTACGCAACGGGCTCAATTTCACCGAACGCGGATTCGGTATTCGCGGCGCCAAAGGCGTGTCGGATAGAGGCAACACCGCAGCCTCGCAGCTGAAAAAAGGCGATATTGATTGGGAGTATATTTTCGGAAAATGCGGTGTTCGTTGGTTCCATACTGGCGGGATTTTCGCCGCCTTGTCTGAAACCACGCCCGAAGTAGTTATTGAAGCTACCCGAATCGCAAAAAAATACGGAACCATCGTATCTTACGATCTCAATTATCGCCCGTCACTTTGGAAAGCCATCGGCGGAAAAGCAAAAGCGCAAGAAGTCAATCGTGAAATAGCCAAATATGTGGACGTAATGATCGGCAATGAAGAAGATTTTACGGCCTGCCTCGGACTCGAGATCGAAGGAACCGATGAAAAACTCACCAAATTGGATATTTCGGGATATCGAAAAATGATTGAAACCGCCGTAAAGCAATACCCCAACTTCAAAGTGATTGCCACCACGTTGCGTACCGTTAAATCGGCAACCATCAACTCGTGGGGCGCCATTTGTTGGGCGGGAGGCTCTTTCTTTGAGGCGACACATCGCGAAGACCTCGAAATATTCGATCGCGTGGGCGGCGGAGACAGCTTTGCTTCGGGTTTGGCCTACGGATTTATCACATTCAACGATCCTCAAAAGGCTGTCGAATACGGTGCGGCACATGGCGCTTTGGCGATGACCACACCCGGCGACACTTCCATGGCGACGATCGAAGAAGTGGAAAAACTGGTCAAAGGAGGCGGAGCAAGAGTTGACAGATAAAAGTGTTAAGTTTATGCCTTGAAACAAAGATGCCGAAATTTTGAAAATTTCGGCATCTTTGGTATTCGTCATGCGACAATCGCCTTACCATTTGTGAGCGTCTGCTTCCATCCAACGCCCCTGCACGCGAAGTGTTTGTTCGATTACATCGCGTACACAACCTTTTCCGGCCGCTTTGGATGAAACATAATCGGCCATTTCCTTAATTTCAACGGCAGCATCGGCGGGGCATGCCGCCGCACCCGAATGTTGCATCACTTCAATGTCGGGAATATCGTCGCCCATATACAATATTTGATCAAACGTAAGACGATATCTATCGGCAAAATCCATCAAATCGTGTATCTTATCGGACGATCCCAAATATACGTCATTGACTCCCAATGCCGCGAAACGGATACGAATAGATTCTGTATTGCCGCCGGTAATGACGGCAATGGGATAACCTTTTTTCCGGGCATATTGCACCGCATAACCATCTTTCACGTTCATGGTCCGCATTAACTCACCCGACGGATGAAGCATGAGCATATCCGAAAACACGCCGTCTACATCGAAAGCAAAGGCTTTTATTTGTCGGAGTTTCTCCTTAAAGGTTATCATAACGAAAAGTTAAATGAATTCGTCAACCGTTACGGTATATCGAATAATTGGTCCGACAAAGGGATATTAAATTTTTTATCGGAGAAAACCTGTCGTGTAAAATCACCGGAAGGTTCTCTCAAAATTAATTGATCGACGGAAAGATTTTTTTTATCGAATACGGCTTCTATTTTTCGAATATATTTTTTCATTCTTTTGTTTTGCGGTTCGATTTCCACTCGATAATGTGACTCATCCTCAAAAACCGACATTCGGTAATTGCTCTCCGAACCGGTAAAATCGCCGAAAAGACAAGAGGCAAGCATCGATTTCATGGCGGTTGCCTGTTGGTTGGATGACATGTCGTAAACATTTTTTTTACCGTCCGACAAAATCTTTACTTTTTGTCCGTTGAGAACGATCCGATACGGCGCCGGATTAACATAATCCAAACAAATCATGTCCTCCCGCTTAAAATAAAATTTACCGGACGATACAAGCGTTTCATCCATTATCTCCAAATGCCTGTATTGCGTAAAATCACATTCAATACTTTCTTGTTGTCGACTTTCGGCAGCCAATTTTTTACGGAAAAATTCAATGTCGGAAACAGCTTTTTCCTGTGCCGAAAGCGTCAAAGTAAACAACCAAATAACAGTTGATACAAAAAAATACCTCATGACAAAATTACCGAACTGTATAATTATACGGAATTTAGATTGCGATTAGCTGTTCTTTTTGGAAAAGAAACGTTTTCGGGGTTTCTTCGGTTGATCTTCTTTCATATATTCACTGTAATAACCTGCATAACCACCGTAATTATATCCGTAACCGTAATTATAACTGTACCGATATTTTCCGAAACCGTAAGCGGAATTATGACTTACATCGTTAACCACCAAGCTCAAACCTTTTATTTCCGGACGTTGTTGCAAGTCGTTGGCCAACAATAACGAATCCTTCGATGATAAATGTTGTCGCACAACAAAAATATTGACATCGGCATATTGGGCCAACAACAAACTGTCCACGACGACAGCCACGGGCGGGGTGTCTATGATAACAAAATCAAATTCGGCTCCCGCAATTTCCAATAATTTCCGCATCTCGTCCGTCTCAATCAATTCTGCCGGATTAGGCGGCACGGGACCGGAAGTCGCTATATACAAATTATTGATATTGGTTAATCGGATGATGTCATCGTACTTTGAATCGCCGATTAAATAGGTACTGATCCCTTCTTGATTATCGACATTAAATATTCTACTGATCTTAGGCTTACGCAAATCGAGACCCATTAACAGCACCTTTTTGCCCGAATGGGCAATCATCGCAGCCAAATTAACGGATATAAACGTTTTTCCCTCGCCGCTCACGGTCGAAGTCACATTGATAATCTTACCGGGTTTATCACGTAAAATATAATGCAAGTTGGTTCGTAACGCCCTAAATGACTCGGACAACGGGGATGCCGGATTTTCGGCCACGGGAACTTCGGATTCTTCATTGTTATGACCAATCATACCCACCACGGGTATGGTGGTTGAACTTTTAATTTCCTGTAAATCGGTTACGGTTTGGTTAAAAAAGTCCATGATGAATATCAGTGCCAGCGGTATAAGCAACCCCAAAGCAATGGCAATCATCCTGTTATTCTTTGTCTTAGGCGCTATTTTAACGGCGTTTTGTACCACGGCGTAATCGAGAACCTTATTATCGGCAACATTGGATGCTTTCGATATGGCGGCATCCGCACGTTTCTTCAACAAAAAGTTATATATCTCGTTATTCATGTTATACTCTCGCTGAATGTTCAATAATTGACGTTCGGTAACCGGCAATTTCAACAATTCCCGTTCCACTTGCTTAATCCTGTCGTCAACGTCTTTAAGCGCAATGTTGGTCGATGCGATCAGTTGTTTGAGATTTTCGCGCAACGAGGTCAATATGGAAGTTATTTGAATATTCATATTTTTAATAACCGGATTTTTCTCGGAACTGCTGCTGTGCGACAGCAACATTTTTTCGGTACTCAAAGCGGTTAACTCATTCACCAAAGAATTCAATACGGGATCGCCAATGCCGATAACGGAAGGAGCAACCGTTTTATTCAAATCAATTTCATCGGCAATGTAATTACGAAGGTATTCATAATAATCCAATTGCCTTTTCACTTCCGATTTTTCCGATTGCATTGTTGTTAACCGATCAAGTACAATATTCCCTTCTTGGCTGAAATTAAATGACTTGTTACTTGTCCGAAAATTTTGCATCACATCTTCCGTTCGTTTCAACGAGTCGGTTACAAATCCCAATTGCTCATCAATAAATTGAATAGCATTAGCAGATGTTCGGTTTTTCTCTTCCAAGCCGTTTTGTATATACACATCCATCAGTGTGTTCACGTAATCGACTTCTTTTTGCGAATTTTCTCCCGAAATGGTCAATGTAAGTACGGTTCCCCGTTTATCGTTCGACGTGAGGGTTACTTTTCCCCGATACCGATTGACCAATGAGTTGAAATTATTTATAATAAAGAAGAATTTTTTACCAATCAACTCATCATAATTCGCATTTTTATTCAAAACGATCGTAAACGGGAATGACGGATATTTAAATTTTTCGCCCACTTGAATCGTTTCCTTAATATTTTCGCCTATGGCAATTTGACATTGATTATCCGGCAAAAAAGTCACATCCACACGTGTCCCGTATGCAACAACGGAACTGTCCGGAATTACGAGAAAAGGTGAATTCGGATACATCAACGATTCGCGAATACGACCGACAACATAATAACTGATATCGAAATCCAGTTGTTTTAATGTTTTAGCCGCCATGGTATAGGACTTGAGAATGGCAATTTCGTTTTCAATGTTTTTTCTCGGGCTGTACCTGTCCAGCACACTGACAAGCAGTTCCGCAGTCGACTTTTTCTCCTCGTTAATAATTAACGAAGCATTAACGCTGTATTGCGGAACGGTATAACGATTAATTAACCACGAAACGGTGTAAGCAATAAGTACCGACAAAATAAACCAATACCATCGACCGAGTACTTTATACAACAGTTTTTTGATATCGAAACCCTCTTCTTGTTCCGGTTTGTATTGTTCCCGATGTTCGGTCATAGATTATTTTGTAAGAGATATAATGGCTACTACAAGTGCAAGTGATGATGAGAGAGCCGTCAGGTATTGGATGACGTCGGTTACATTTACCCTAAAAATAGTTCTCGGCAAAGGTTGCACATAGACCAAATCATTCGGTTGCAGGTAAAAAAGCGGCGATGATAAAGATTTTCTGTCCGTTAAATCGATAGAATACGGTATCGTACCTTCTTTTGTCGTACGATAAACCATCACTTCCTTCCGATTGCCGTAGTAATTCATATCACCCGCCAAAGACAATGCTTGAAGTATGGTTGCCTGATCACGATACACGGTGTATTCTCCGGGCGCTTTCACCTCCCCCACAATGGATATTCTGAAACTCACCAATCTCACGATAACTTGACTGTCATATACTACTTCGGATACATTCTTATGGATAAGTTGTTCGATCTCGGATACGGTAAGTCCCATTACTTGAACTTTACCGATAACCGGCATTTCAATATTACCTTCGATATCAACGGGATATCCCGATATATAAAAATACGGACCTGATACATTAGTTGCTTGTTGTTGAGAGGAAGAAATGTTAAACAAATCGGCATATTCTTTAATACCGGTCAACACTTTAACATAAAGAATATCATTTGGTTGTAGCTTGTACTCTTCGAACGCTTTTCGATATAATGTATCTTGCAATCCCGATTTTTCGGAAACTTGCAAATAACGATGCTTGCCGCACGAACATGTCAAAGCGACAATGAACAACAATAAAAAAGGTATTCTAATGCGCATCCTTTGAATTGATATAAAAGACAAAGATAATAATATTTTGAAATATGACGGAGACGTCGACAATTGGCAAAAAATTATAAAATTCATGGTCGGGCATTTCAAAAACTGTTGTACCTTTATCGCATCTTTATTGTTTATGCAAAATATTAAAATATCATGGATTTCATACAAAATATTATCCTAAACGCCAAACGGAACAAAAAACACATCGTGCTTCCCGAGGGTTTGGAAGAAAGAACCCTTAAAGCAGCCGATTATGTTTTGGCCGAAGATATTGCACGAATTTCGATTATCGGCAATTCCGGCCAAATAACGGAAAAAGCAAAATCTTTGGGATTACGCAATCTCGATAAAGCCTGCATCGTCGATCCGAAAAATAATCCGAAAAAAAACGATTATGTAGATCTGATGATGGAAATACGTAAAGCTAAAGGCTTAACGCGTCCCGATGCTGAAACGCTCATCGAAAATCCTTTGTATTTAGGGACACTGATGATTAAAGCGGGTGATGTTGACGGCGAAGTCGCCGGAGCGCAAAATGCAACGGGTGACGTACTGCGTCCGGCTTTTCAATATGTGAAGACTTTGCCGGGAATCAGCGTTGTTTCCGGCGCCATTTTTATGATTCTCAAAGATAAAGAATTCGGGCATGACGGCATTCTTTTGTTTGCCGATTGTGCGGTGCATCCCAATCCGACCGATCGGGAACTGGCGGAAATTGCTGTTACGACAGCCAAAACGGCTCGAGCAATCGGAGGTTTTGAACCCAAAGTTGCCATGCTCAGCTTTTCGACCAAAGGGAGCGCCAAGCACGAAATGGTGGATAAAGTTATCAAAGCGACACAAATAGCCAAAGAAATCGATCCGGAATTAGCCATTGACGGAGAAATGCAAGCCGACGCCGCGCTCATTCCTTCCATCGGAAAAAGCAAAGCACCGGGAAGCGCCATTGCCGGAAATGCCAACGTACTGGTGTTCCCGACATTGGAATGCGGGAACATCGGATATAAATTGGTACAGCGATTGGCGCATGCCGAAACCGTAGGCCCGGTTCTTCAAGGAATGGCCGCACCGATTAATGACTTATCCCGCGGATGCTCCGTTGAGGATATCGTCAGCCTTATAGCCATCACCGTAAATCAAGCGGCTCATAAATATTAGCCTGCGGGGTTATCCGTAAAATGCCATATCCGGCAACAAATGAGCTAAACCTAACGGATCAAATTCGTTAGGTTTTATGTTACGAGTTCATTCCGATATTTGACAGTAACGAATTGTGCCAACGATCGAATTTTAATACACCATATTATCACAAAAATGTCCGAATAATTAGAAAAATTTGCACTAAACAAAACAATCGGCAAACAAGGTTTGATTCATAAGGTCGGCTTGATCGGCTGCGGCGAAGTGGGACAAGAAGTCGCTCAAATCATCAGCCAAGCCGGAATCGAAGTCGTCTTTATAGAAGTAAGCGATCAACGAGTGGAGGAAGCCTGCAAGTCCATTAACGCACGGTTGGACGAGATCATCAATCGTTGGGGACTGACACAAGGCGATAAACGGGTCATTTTATCGAGAATCAAAGGGACTACCGACTACAACTTAATCAAGAATTGCGACTTGATTATTGAAATGATCAGTTCGGATGATCCTTTGCATGAACGTATCGAGTTATTTCGACAAATTGAAAACTATGTCGGTTCGGACACCGTAATTACCAGCAGCGTATCCACACTGATGATCACTGATATTGCCGCCGGAATGAAATATCCCGAAAGAGCGTTGGCCGTGAACTTTTTTGCCTCCCCGTCGTCGGTACGAATCGTGGAAGTGGTATGCGGTTTACAAACCAACGATCAATCGCATGAATTGGTCTGCCGTTTTGCAAAAATGATCGGCAAAGAACCCATCACCGTGAATGAATCGCCGGGCAGTGTCAGTACCCGTTTGATTGTTTCCTTAATTAACGAAGCATGCAATACGTTGGTGGAAGGCGTATCGACCATCGAAAATGTAGATACGATCATGAAACGCGGTTTCGGAATGCAGCACGGTCCGTTCGAATTGGCCGACAGAATCGGACTCGATAAAATATTGCGCTACATGGATCACCTCTATGCCGAATTCGGGTTATACAAATTTAAGGCATCCCCGCTGATTAAACGCTTGGTTAGAGCCGGCAATTTGGGTATACGAACGGGAAAAGGATTTTATGTGTATGATGAAGCCGGTCAGAAAACGGGCATGAGTATTTTATCGACGCAAATCATTAACCATCCGGAATAATCATTACTTAAGACAATTCACCATCGGAGGCGCAAGTTCAACAACGTTTCGTTCGATCGGAATCGTTATTCGACTTCATCTCCGGAAAAAATCATCGTTTAAATGAAAATTATCGTAATAAACTGCGGAAGTTCATCCATCAAATACCAACTGTTCGATATGAACGGCCCGGTCATTATGGCTAAAGGAGTCGTCGAAAAAATCGGCCTTAACGGGTCATTTATCAAACATGAAACAAACGGCGCAAAAAACATATTCGAAGGCGAAATTATCGACCATCGGACGGGAATCGAATATATTCTCGGCATATTAATCAGTAAAGAATACGGGTGTATCAAAAGTTTCGACGAAATAGACGCCGTCGGTCACAGAGTCGTCCACGGCGGCGAAAAATTCAATTCCAGCGTATTGATTACCGATGAAGTAATTGCCATGCTTGAAGAATGCATTCAACTGGCCCCGCTGCATAATCCGCCAAATTTGAGCGGCATATATGCCATGAGCGGCCTTCTTCCCAACGTTCCGCAAGTGGGAACGTTCGATACCGCATTTCATCAAACTATGCCCGATTACGCATACATGTATGCTATTCCTTATTCCCTATATACCAAACATGCCATCAGACGTTACGGTTTCCACGGGACAAGCCATCGCTACGTATCAAAGCGTGCACAAGAAATATTGGTCGGTAAAAACATACGAAAAATTATCACCTGTCATTTGGGTAACGGAGCATCTGTTGCCGCCGTCGTCGACGGTAAATCGGTGGATACTTCCATGGGACTTACCCCGGTTGAAGGTTTGATTATGGGAACACGTTGCGGTGACCTTGATCCAGGTATTGTCACATACATTATGCAATGCGAAGACATCAGCCGATCGGCCGTCAACACATTGATCAACAAACACAGCGGGCTTTTGGGAATCAGCGGCGTATCGTCGGATATGCGTGAATTGGCGGATGCCGCCGAAAAAGGTAATGAGCGCGCACAATTGGCATTGCACATGTTTCGCTATCGGGTACGTAAATACATCGGCTCATATGCCGCCGCCATGGGTGGTGTTGATGCAATCGTATTTACGGGAGGTATCGGGGAGAACTCGGATGTGTC
>JAVBNP010000101.1:0-4474 GCA_031551455.1 Bacteroidales bacterium
AACCTACCGGGTTTTTAAAACCCGGTAGGTTTTAACCGGTCTTATTTGTAATTGCTTATTGTAACTTACACAATTGCTCCAGCATGATTTCTTCCGTCCGATTCACCCAATTTTTGAAATCGATATTGTTTTGTTCCGATCGGAATATGTGTTCCGTTAATTGATCCAAATCGAATTTCGAGGCGATAGTCACGAAGCCGGTTCGGCGAGCATCATCGGCATTCAGTTCCTGTTCCGCATGAGCGGGAACAATCAATGTCGGTTTATTCAAATACGACGCTTCGCAAACCGATTCAAACCCCGCCGTTCCGAAAAATGCCGCACCATCAGCTAACATACGGGTAAATAATTGGTCGTTCAATTGATGAAACGTCAAATTGCGATGAGGTTCGTAAGTTTCGGGAACGTCGGGTTTATCCCAAAAAACGTGTACTTTCGTTTCCGAATGTTTTTTGTGCCAAGCAATAATCTCGTCAGCGAAGCCGTGATTAAGAATGTATCCCGTCAGTCGGGATCCTGATGTCGGCCGCATGCTTAAAATTTCGCAACGCAACAACGGAGGAACGACAAACAAATTGCGGTTCGGTTCATCGGGCATCGGATAAAAGGAAAGTGCCAAACGCTTTCGGGCGTTTAACGATGACAATTTCGTGTACAGCTGAAGCATGCGGTGCACCGGCTTTAATTTGCGCGAAAAAACGTAATCGGAATGTTCGAAAACAAATTGATGCGCTACGCAAACCATCGGCGTTTGAATTTTGTAACGTCGATAGGCCAATCCGCCGAGCAATTCGTAAAAATTGACGACAACGTCCGGTTTTGTTTCTTCGATGCGGTCGCGGATCAACCGCATCGAAGAAAAATATGATTTTCTTCGTTTTCCACTCAGATTATAAACGAAACTTCGAAAAATCCTAAAATGCTTGTTGTCGGCCGTTTTTAGAAAATTTGGACTTGCATAAGTTCGTATCGGCGATTGAATGCGGTCGAAAAAAAACTCGGGAATTTGCCGCATTTCACTGCATCCCGCAAGAACCTCGACTATTTGGTGTCCATTGCGGGATAATATATCCGATAAACTTACGGCTTGCGTGAGATGGCCTCTGCCTTCTCCCTGTACGATAAACAAGAAACGCATGCGGTAACAGCTTTCACCGCGTTACAACGTTATAAACGCAATAAACGGCTTTAACGTTTGACCATATCGAAAATCCAAGCCCATGATTTTTCCCATTGTTCGGGATAAGTCCAATGGCCGGTTTCCTCCGCCAAATATAATGTTTTCGGCGCTTTGATGACATTGTAGGCCGAATACATGGATGTGGGCGGACAGGTTACGTCGTTATAACCCCAAGAATAGAATCCGGGAACTTTCACTTGACGAGCGAAATTCACCACATCGTAATACTTGGATGTTTCGACTTTTTGAGGCGTATTATTGAATTCTTTGTTGGCGTCGTTGAACATGTGCGGCCAACCGCCGGCACGTCCGTTCAAATATCCCGTTAAATCGCAAAGTGCAGGATAGTACGCAACCAACCCTTTAATACGGTTATCGAGAGCCGCGGTAACAATGGCTAATGCGCCGCCTTGGCTGCCCCCTGAAACGATAATATTGGAACCGTCAAACTCGGGCAAGCTGAAGATAAAGTCCACCGAACGAACGCATCCCAAATACACGCGCTTGTAATAGTAACGATCTTTGTTGTCCAAATTATAGTTAGCATAGCCGTCCAAAGCACTTCTGCTTATGTCGGTGTATACAGAGGCGTCCATCGTAACGGGGATGCCGTGAATACCAATTTCGAATGTAATGAGACCTTTTTCGGCATTGGTTACGTCGCCGTAATATCCGCGAACTCCGGCTCCGGGAACTTTCAGTACGGCCGGATATTTACCCGGCGCTTTCGGAATGCATACGATACCGTATAAACGGCTTCCTTCGCGATAATTTTGCAAATTCACATGGTATACGTTCACCGTTGAGGTGCATCGTTCGGGCAACAAAGTCATGCGTGCGTCCATCGGCACTTTGGCGAGATCGGCTTTTGCGTTATCCCAAAATTGAATAAAATCGCTTGGTAACGTGGTGGTCGGTTGTATGGCTTCGGGACTGAAAGCCGCCGTGGCCAAGCCTTCGTAATTTTTCCCGTCGTATTTGGCATATACTCTGCAGCGCAAAAATCCGGCCGTCTTCATCGTACCGCCGTCGATGGTTGTTTTTCCATCCTTCAACGTCAGTTTATCTCTTTTCACGGGCGTTAACATCTCGGGGCCCGCTTCGTACGTAATTTCAACGCCGGGCAACAAAACGTCATTTTTGGTCACCATTACATCGAATTTAACCGTTTCGCCCGGTTTATATATCCAATCGCCGTGTTGGGGCGCAATATTTACTTTGATTAATTTTTCGCTCGGTTGTGCCGAGCCGATTGCGGAACAAAGAATAAGAAATCCCGCCAAAAGACCGATAAATTTTCTTCGCGTTTGCATGTTTTTAAAGTTTATTGAATGATATGTTGGTTTGTTGCATCTTAATTTGCAAATGTATAAAATTAATGCGGGGCAAACAAAAAAGAAACGATGTTGATGTGCATCGTTTTGTCAATCGTAAAACAATGACATTATTGATTTATCGCTCGAATTCGAGCGCTTTTCCGCGAAAATTCTCGTTAAAGCATCCGTTGTCGTACACCAAATTTCCGTTCACCCACGTTTTGCATACCGACGATCGGAATGTTTGTCCCGTAAAAGGCGACCAACCGCATTTATATAATATGTTTTCCGGGGTTACCATCCATGGTTTATTCATATCAACCAGCACCAAATCGGCCCAATATCCCTTTCGGATAAATCCTCGTTTTTTGATGCCGAACAATAATGCCGGATTGTGGCACATTTTTTCGACCGCTTGCTCGACGGTCATACGGCCGCCATGCACGAATTCGAGCATGGCAACCAACGAATGTTGCACCAACGGTCCGCCCGAAGGCGCCTTAAAATATGTTTGTTGTTTTTCGGCCAATGTATGCGGCGCATGATCGGTTGCCGCAATATCAACGGTGCCGTCGATCAATGCGTTTAACAATTGTTCGCGATCCTCTTTTGTTTTGATGGCTGGATTCCATTTGATGAACGTGCCGTATCGATCGTAGTCCTCATCGCAGAACCATAAATGATGGATGCAAACTTCCGCCGTGATTTTTTTTTCGATAAGCGGCATTTTATTGTCGAATAGTTGCAATTCTTTGGCAGTGGAAAGATGCAACACGTGCAACCGCGTATTGTGTTTTCGGGCAAGCTCTACCGCAAGGGAACTTGATTTGAAGCACGCTTCTTCGCTTCGAATGGCGGGATGACAAGCGATGGGTACATTTTCACCGTAGCGTGATCGGAATAATTCCGTATTTTGTTTAATGACATGTTCGTCTTCGCAATGTACCGCAATCAATGCCGGAACCTCGGCAAATATGGTTTTTAGCGTTTTGGGGTTGTCCACCAGCATACTTCCGGTGGACGATCCCATGAAGATTTTTACGCCGCAAACGTTTGAAAAATCGGTTTTTAACAGCTCGTCGATATTTTCGTTCGTTGCGCCGATATAAAACGAGTAATTGGCCAAAGATTTTTGTTCCGCGATGGTGAGTTTTTCCTTGAGCCGTTCTTGCGTAACTGTTTGAGGTACGGTATTGGGCATTTCCATGTAGGAAGTGATTCCGCCCGCCACAGCAGCTTTTGACTCGCTATAAATATCCCCTTTATGCGTCAATCCGGGTTCGCGAAAATGAACTTGATCATCGATGACGCCCGGCAACAACCGGTTTCTTTTTGCATCAATGACGGCATCGACGGAATACGCTTCGGCGGGAATTTCCGAAAAGAAAATATCGGCGATTTTGCCGTCGCGAATCAAAACAGCGGCTTTTTGTTGTCGCCCTTCATTAACAATAACAGCGTCGGTGATCAACTGCGAATTCATGAAACCTTATTTATTTGTGAAAAAAAAGCATCTTGCCCGTGAGGAAGATGCTTTTTACAAGTACATTATGTTATTTCTTAATAATCGTCATAAACATTGTCCTCTTCGGTCGGGAAGAATTCTCGGATATCGTCATAATAAACTCCGCTGCTTCCCATTCCGACAAGCCCCCGACCCAAGTTCGTAAACGAGAAAGCAACCGCTCCTTCGCGGGAAGATTGGTAGGTACTGCTGTAATAATATGTTCGTTGCACCCACAGGTCTTTTATCGGATCATATTCCCATACGGAAGATTTGGAAAGTCCCAATGCGATGTACCCTCTGATTTCACCACCTTCTCCGGGCATAACGAACGATACGGCTCCGTATCGGTTGAGATCGGCGTAATCGTCGTCATAATCTTCATCTTGATTGGCGTTGATCATTTTTCTTTTTTCCGTCCATGTATTGCTTATCGGGTCGTACATCCAGAAATCAACCACGGCACTGCCGCTG
>JAVBNP010000022.1:0-48014 GCA_031551455.1 Bacteroidales bacterium
AATTCGAATGGTTATGATATCGTGTGAGAATATGACGAAAATGGTCATTGCATCAAGAAAACAGAATGGCAGGAAGGCGGAACCGGAGAAGATTTTAGCGAAGGTACGGAATGTGTATATACTTACACGTATAATGACAAAAACGATATTGCGACAAAAACGGCCAACTGTAAAACAATCTATGCCGATGCTCCGGACGAAACATATTCGTACGATCATACGTATTCGTACACCTATGATGAACAAGGGAATTGGACGCAACGCGGGAGCAATACGAGAAAAATCGAATATTATTAAGCGCTGTTTGATCGGAATGCCGGCCGGGATCGTCAAATTTTCGGTCGAATCGGAATACAAAGTTCTTCCTCCGAATCGGGATCTTCGTTTTTGTATTTTTCGCCCATGACGGCAACATGCGGCCGATCATCCGGTTCATAACCGGAAGCGGGTAACCACACATCGAAAATATATCGGAAAGTTTCCGGACCCGAACTTGCCGGCCCGCGGTCCAAAAAAACGGCATAAAGCCCGTCGGGCAACACAAAAGGTTCCATCCCGATCGGAATGGATTCGAAATCTGTTACTTCTACTGCTGCCCAACTATCAAACTTCGTATCGGGATTTAAGTTCTTGAAATACGACGAATCGTAAATCCGTAACGAATAAAGCTCCGAACCGATCGTATGTTTGATTTCCTTGCTGCGCGGCATGAAACTTCGCCACAGTTCACCCGTTTTGTCATCGGATAAGGTCATCGTCATTCGGCGACCAACCAATTTTCGTTCGGGCAAAATTTCGATTCTCGGTTGCATCATCAATTGGCTTTGTCGATTTCGATATCGTATTTATCCAAAAGTCCGACGATTTGCGACAACGAGAATTTGGCTTTTTTGATTTTATTACGTTCGGGATCGATGGAATAATTGTACGACGTCGCAAAATCGGCTTTTTCGAGATTGGTATCGTCGAAAACCGCTTTTGTCAAGTCGCAACCGTTGAAAACCGCACCGGTTAAATCACATTCGGTAAAGTCCGTTTCGTGCAATTTCGAATTCTCGAAAACGATCTTTTTAAGCTTTGTCCGATAGAACGAGGAATGATTCAAGGAACAGTTTTCGAACTCGAACGACATGGCAAATTCGTCGCAGTTGCCGAAATTGAGGCCCCACATTTTACAATTTCTGAACGATACATTGCGAAAGCCCGTTTTTACCAGTTTCGCCAAACTCAAGTTGCAATCCTCGAAAATGCAATCGGTAAATTTAATTTCCGAAAGATCTGTTTCCGACAGTTCACAATCGGTGAACATACAATCTTCGTATTCGCCTTTCATTAAGGGAGTCTTCCGAAAATCGATCTTCCGGAACGATTCGTCCGAGAAAAATATGCAACTCATTTTGTCCGCCATTTGGTTTAATTTTATGTACAAAAATAGTTCGTTTATCGTTATTTAAATCAACACGCGTTCGAATAAAATATTCGTAATTTTGATTTTTGATTTTATCGAATGAAAACAAATAAAACCAATGCGGTTCGGTTGCTCGACAAAGCGGACATTGCATACGAATTGATTGCTTACGAACCGGACGAATCGGATTTAAGCGCCGTACACGTAGCTCGCCAAACGGGGCAACCGGTGGAGACAGTTTTTAAAACACTGGTGGTGAAAGGTGATAAAACGGGTTATTTCGTTTGTGTCATCCCCGGAGCGGAAGAATTGGATTTGAAAAAGGCGGCTGCGACATCGGGTAACAAAAATTGCGAAATGATCCCGATGAAAGAGCTTTTGCCTGTTACCGGATATATCCGCGGAGCATGTTCGCCGATCGGGATGAAAAAACGTTTTCCGACACTTATCCATGAAAGTTGTTCGGATTACGAGCATATTTGTGTCAGCGCCGGGCAACGAGGCTTGCAAATTCGGATTGCGCCCGCGGATTTGATTCGGATGACGGATGCGAAAATCGGACTTTTTGTTGCGAATCGGGATAAATGACGATAATTGTCGTATTACGGAAATCGATCGGAATACGCAGTTTCACCAATAAGTATTAAAAAACATTACACCTGTTACAAATTGATGATTTTAAGTACGTTTGCTAATTTGAAAAAGAGAATATACTTTTGCGTTTGTATCATAAGCAATAAAATACGGACTATCCGGGAAACATCACGAAATAAATGCCTCAAATATCAACCAAAGGGCGTATTATGCCACCCTCGCCGATTCGTAAATTGGCACCTTACGCCGAGCAAGCCAAACAACAGGGAGTAAAAGTATATCATTTGAATATCGGTCAACCGGATATTCCGACGCCCAAAATCGCAATGGAAGCGGTGCGACATAACGATTTAACGGTTGTCGAATACAGTCATTCGATGGGAATCGAGTCGCTGAGACGGCGGTTGGCGCAATATTACCGGGAGAAGGATATAAATGTGGATCATAATCAAATTATGATCACCAACGGCGGCTCGGAGGCCATTTCGATGACCATGATGGCTTGTTTGAATCATTATGAGGACGTGCTTGTGCCGGAACCGTTTTATGCCAACTATTACGGATTCTCGACGGTGGCCGGAGTGGTGTTGAAGCCCGTGAAATCGGTGATCGAAAATGATTTTGCATTGCCGCCCGTCAAGGAATTGGAAAAATTGATTACACCCGGTACGAAGGCTATCATGATCTGCAATCCGAATAATCCGACCGGTTATCTGTATTCGCGCGATGAATTGGAAAAGTTGGCAGAGATGGCCGTTAAACACGATCTGTTCTTGATTTCGGACGAGGTATATCGCGAATTTTGTTATGACGGCAACCAACATTATTCGATCATGCAAATCGAAGGATTGGAAAAACATGCCGTTTTGATCGATTCCATGTCCAAACGATTCAGCGCTTGCGGTATACGTGTCGGAGCATTGGTAACACGCAATAAAGAATTGATGGAAACGGTGTTGAAATTTGCTCAAGCAAGACTCAGCCCGCCCACGTTCGGACAGATATTGGCGGAAGCGGCATTGGATTCGCCGCCGGAATATTATGCCGGTATCTACAACGAATATATCGAACGACGCAATACGTTGGTTAACGGACTGAATCGTATTCCCGGCGTGTACAGTCCCATGCCCAAAGGCGCGTTTTATACCATGGCGCGTTTACCGGTGAACGATTCGGATAAATTCGCGCAATGGATGTTGAGTGATTTTCGATACAACAATCAAACAGTGATGGTGGCTCCCGGTTCGGGCTTCTATTCCACTCCGGGTCAAGGAAAAGATGAGGTGCGATTGGCCTATGTCATCAACAAGGCGGATATCGAACGGGCATTGGAATGTTTGGAACAAGCATTAAAAATTTATCCCGAAAGAACCATTTGATTCGGCATCGATAAACTTCAAAACTCAACAATGCAAAAGCGGCTTTTCGATTGATCGAAAAGCCGCTTTTACGTTACGGGATGTACCGGTTTAGAATTCTACATGCATTCCCCAATACCATATGGCCCCCGTTTTATCCATAAATCCGAATTCTTGCGATTTCGAATTGAAGATGTTGTTCACGTTCACAAAAATGGAACTCGTTTTGGTGAATTTATACGCCGCACGCAGATTAACCAACATTTTGGCATTTATATCGAAAGTACCGTATTGTTGAATGAACGTTTGTTTGGTGTAACCGTAACCGGTTGACGTAAACGTCCATTTATCCGTAGGTAACCAGTTGACCTCATACCCACCGTAGAACGAAGGTGTTGCTTTGCTTTCGGTATCAATGAGTTCGATGGGAATGTTGTCCACAACCATCTCATCCGACCAAGCGCTCGGACCTTGGGCAATTAACCCCAATTGTATGGCTGTCATTTTTTCTTCGACATTCAGATTGTCGTGATCTTTCAGTTTAGTATACTGATACGTTCCAAACAAGCGAAAATTCACATTTCTGTTGATCACAACGCCCACTTCGGCTGTAGCGCCGTATTGTTGGCTCGTTTCCTTTACGTTGTGGTAGGTCTGATTACGTTCGTAAGGATACGGCAAACCACTCAGTTGAGTTATTTGGGAAGGATAAGGATATGGGGTAAGATCTTGAGCACGTGTTAATTTAACTTCACTTACGCCTAAGACGCTGATATTTTTCAACTTGCTGTAAAATGCTTCACCGCTGAATAATACATGTTTTCCCAATTTCCGACGGTACCCCAATTCAAACATATCCATAATGGCTAACTCGAGATTCGGATTTCCGTTTAATTCCACCGTAAATCTGTTTTTAGGATCAGACGGTCCATCATTGGAATGCATGTTTGGAATGGGAAGGTTTACATGAAGTGTCGCATCCGCTTTCATATCGAGCATAAACGGGCTGCGGTTAGCACGCGAATAGGTAGCGCGGATCGAACTGTTTTCGTACAATTTATAATTGGCCACCAATTGCCAAGTAGGATAGCCCTTATCGGGATCGGTATTTTGTTCGTAACGGAATGCTCCCACCAAACGAAGTTTTTCAAACGGCATGTAATCGAGACGAATGCTGGGAGCAAATGAACTCATGGTTGCTTTTCCGTTGAGATACGAGTCTGCATTGGGTACTTGGTAGGGGAGATCGTTTAGCATACTTCTCGCATAGCTTAATCCCGGGCGAACACTCAATCGTTTATCCAACAATTGAAAGTTATAATCGGCATTTACATATAAATTGCCCAAATCGAGTTGATAGCCGGGCGATCCCATTGACATATCTTCATAACCCCACATGTAACTTGCTTGTAAATTGAATCCATATATTGCCGTACGCAAGTCGACAAATTGAGTTTCAAACTTACGGGTGGTATGAGCGATAAATCCGTTATCGGTATTGGATGATATGGCAGTTGAACGTTGTGTTCCGACGGCAAAGTCAAAACTAATGTTTTCGTTCGGATTGTAAAATGCATAGGCGTTTGCTCCGTACGCATCCAAAGCCATGCTCGGATCTTCGTACATTTCTTCGGAACTTTTATCGACAAGGGCAACATCCTCCGGAGGATAATAGCCGCTTTCGGGAAGTTTCGGCGTCAAGGAAGTCGATTTCCATATATAGACATCTTCTTGTGCACGGTCGCGATAATTATAGTTACCCGAAACCCTAAATTTCAACTTGTCGTTTACTCCGAATGATACGGCCAAATTTTGCGTTCCGGAAACCGCCATTGACGAGGGCATGCTGCCGAAACGATTACCCGATTGGATGCCGGCTTCCACCGAAGGTTTTTTCGAGGCTACTTTTTGCGTGATGATATTAATAACCCCCGTTACGGCGTTAGCTCCGTACAAGGCGCTTGCCGGACCGCGAACCACTTCAATGCGATCAATATCGTTCAAGCCTATGGGTAGCGATTCCCAAAAGGTACCGCCCGTGGTATAGTTATATACCGGTCGTCCGTCCAACATTACCAACGTAAGGGTATTTTCGGACATGTAGGTTTGTTGTCCGTAAGGAATATTGTCGTTGCCGCGGATATGCACATCGTAATTACCGTTGGTCTTTTCGCGAACGATTACTCCGGGAATCAAGCGCATGGCCTCGGGGATCGAAAGTACGCCCGCACGGGCAATGTCTTCGGACGTCAATACCGATGTGGATAACGGCGTATCGAAGAAGCTTTCGCTCGACTTGGAAGCGATGGAAACGTCTTTATTCAACACCAAATTGAATAAATCGTCGATGGAAACGCCGACGATATCGGCCAATTGCATCAATTCGTCCAACGGCAAATCGGCCAGTTGTTCGTAACTCATGGCCAGCACATCTTCCTTGGTCATTTTATCGATCGGTTTTTGGGCAAAACCGCCGACGGTATTTAATATGGAGAACAGCAGGATAATTCCCGATATTTTTCGAATAGTCTGAAACAAATTCATGTTGATAAATATGTTTATGATTAATTAAATAACGATACCTAAATTAGCCAATGCTCCGGACATTTGCAGTCCCTGTTTTTGGAAGCGTGCCTTGTTGATTTCGAAATTGAGCTTCCCGCCCACCGTCACATAGTTGATGCATGCGCCCTGTTGCGCCAATCCGTCCTTGTCGGTAACCAACAGAATCGGCTTTCCTTCCGTTTTCGACAGTACCGCACCAAAATCGCCGCTTTTTCCCGCGGGAAGATACAGAATATGGCATTTGTCGATAGCGCCGACATTATCCACTTTCTTGATCACGATACTTTGTTGCCCCACCTTTTTGCTGGCGGCTACTTTTTGTAATTCTCCTATCACGGGCGAGTCGCCGAGTACCGCAATCACAAAGTCGCCTTGCCGCATATCCGCAGGCCATTCCACGTTCTTGGTGAAATTGTACATAAACAAGGCTTTAAACATTTCGTTCTGTGCCAATGATATGCTGAGCGGGCATAGAACGAAAAACAATGTAAAAAATATTTTTCTTGTCATATTATAAATATAATTTTAACAATTTATCTGTTATACGAAGTTTTTGTTTAAAGGTTGTGTTTTTTGTCGAATTATATCAAAAAAAATCGCATTTGCCAAAAGGAATCAATTGAAAAACAACGCCTTTTGACAAATGCGATAAGGAAATTTAAAACGCAACGCGTACTCCCCAATACCACTGAGCGCCGGTTCTATCCATAAATCCGAACTCTTGCGATTTCGAATTGAAAATATTATTTACGCTCATGAAGATACTGCTGCTTTTGGCGAATTTGTATGCCACGCGCAAATTCATCAAGAGTTTCGGATCGATATCGAATGTGCCGTATTGGTGAACGTATGTCTGTTTGGAGAAACCATAACCGGTAGAGGTGATGGTCCATTTATCCGTGGGCAACCAATTCACTTCGAAACCGCCATAAAAAGAAGGAGTGGCAACATTTACACTGTCCACATAATTAGGTTTCACTTGATTCCACTGCACATCCACTTCGTCATCGGCCCATTCGGAAGCAGGAAAAGTATAAGCTACATCCTTCATGGCTGTCGTTTTGTTACCGGTATAAGCATCATGATCTTTCAGATCTGTTTTTTGCAATGTTCCGAACAAACGGAAATTCACGTTTTTATTCACCACAACCCCTACTTCGGCCGTTGCACCTATTTGTCGGCTCGTTTCTTTAATATTTTGGTAGGTATTGTGCTGATAATAGGCATACACCATTTGAGGATTTCCCGATCTGTTCTCATAAGGAGGAGGATATCCTCCCATCACATTGGTCATTTTAATGCCATCGGCATCCATAGAACTCATATCGCGCAGATAATTATAAAACGTTTCAATATTTACCAAAACATGCTTTCCTATTTTTTGGCGATAGCCCAATTCAAACATATCCATCAAAGCCAATTTCAGATCTTTGTTTCCTTCGAGACGTGCAGTATACCTGTTTTTCGGATCGGTGGGAAGTTTGGTTGGATCCTCGGGAGAATGTATATATTGTTGCGTTCCCGGAATAAAAATTTGATCCCTCATCACCAACGTTGCATCAGCCTGTACATCCAGCATGAACGGGCTGCGGTTGGCACGCGAATATACCGCACGTACGGAACTGTTCTCCTTTATCCGATAATTGGCCACCAATTGCCAAGTGGGATAACCCTTATCGGGATCGGCATTTTGTTCGTAGCGGAAAGCGCCCACGAAACGCAATTGTTCGATCGGCTTATAATCCACACGGAGGCTCGGAGCAAACGAACTTAATGTTTCTCCCGAATTAAGAAAAACTTGCGTATACGCATCGTCGGACACTTTGGATGTGGAATAGCTGAATCCCGGACGAATGCCCAACGTTTTGTCCAACAACTCGAAGTTATAATCCAAATTCACGTTGAATGCGGAAATATCGAATTCGTAACCCGGGCTTCCCATCGAAAGATTTTCATAGCCCCACATATAATTGGTTTGCAGGTTAAATCCAAACACGGAAGCCCTCAAATCGGCATATTGCGTTTCGACCTTACGGGTGGTGTGTGCCACAAATCCCATATCGGTATTGGACGAAATGGCGGTTGAGCGTTGCGTGCCCGCTGCCAAGCCGATGCTGATATTTTGGTTCGGATCGTAAAACACGTGACCGTTAAAAGTGTATGCGTCCAAGGCAATGGTCGGATCTTCGTACATGGCGTCGGGATTCATTCCCACAAGGCTGACGGAATCGACGGGATAATATCCGCTTTCGGGAAGATTCGGTGTTTGATTCGGATCCTTCCACAAATACACATCTTCTTGTGTACGATCGCGATAATTGTAACTTCCGGACAATCTGAATTTCAACTTGTCGTTTGCACCGAAGGAGACTGCCAGATTTTGTGTTCCGGATGTTCCCAATAACGACGGTATCTCGCCGAAACGATTGCCCGACTGTATCTGAGCGTCTACCGAAGGTTTTTTGGAATCGACTTTTTTGGTAATGATGTTAATAACACCGGTTACGGCATTGGGGCCGTATAAGGCGCTTGCCGGACCGCGAACCACCTCGATGCGATCCACGTCGTTCAGCCCGACGGGCAGCGATTCCCAAAAGGTACCGCCCGTAGCGTAATTATACACGGGGCGACCGTCGATCATTACCAACGTAAGGGTATTTTCGGAAAAGATGGTTACTTGCCCGTACGGAATATTGTCATTACCGCGGATATGAATATCGTAATTGCCGCCGGTTTTTTCGCGTACGATCACTCCGGGAATCAATCGCATGGCCTCGGGGATCGAAAGTACGCCCGCACGGGCAATATCTTCAGCCGTCAATACCGATGTGGACAGCGGCGTATCGAAGAAACTTTCGCTCGATTTGGAAGCGATGGAAACGTCTTTATTCAAAACCATATTGAATAAATCGTCGATGGAAACGCCGACGATATCGGCCAATCGCATTAATTCGTCCAACGGTAAATCGGCCAGTTGGTCGTAACTCATGGCCAGCACGTCTTCCTTGGTCATTTTATCGATCGGCTTTTGCGCAAAACCGCCGACGGTATTTAATATAGAGAACAGCAGGATAATTCCCGATATCTTTCGAATGGTTTGAAACAAATTCATGTTGATAAATATATGTAGATGATTAATTAAATAACGATACCTAAATTAGCCAGTGCACCGGACATTTGCAATCCCTGTTTTTGGAAGCGTGCCTTGTTGATTTCGAAATTGAGCTTTCCGCCCACCGTTACGTAGTTGATGCATGCGCCCTGTTGCGCCAATCCGTCCTTGTCGGTGACCAACAGAATCGGTTTTCCTTCCGTTTTCGACAGTACCGCTCCGAAATCGCCGCTTTTTCCCGCGGGAAGGTACAGAATATGACATTTGTCGATGGCGCCGACGTTATCCACTTTCTTGATAACGATGCTTTGTTGTCCCACCTTTTTGCTGGCGGCTACTTTTTGTAATTCTCCTATCACGGGCGAGTCGCCGAGCACCGCGATAACAAAGTCGCCTTGCCGCATATCCGCGGGCCATTCCACATTTTTGGTGAAATTGTACATAAACAAGGCCTTAAACATTTCGTTCTGTGCCAACGCGTTCACCAAGGAACACGTAAGAAATAACGACATGATCAGAAAAACTTTCCTCATTATTTATTGTTTTAAATTGTTTCCGTCATTATACGCAGCAAAACAATATTTGTTGCGTATTTGTTTAATTTCGGCAACTCTCACGGGATGATTTTGCTCGGTTGCAACATCATAAACGATTGATGTTTTTGACGGAAAAATTCGACGTCGCCTCGGATAAATTCGGTTACGGGCGACAAACGGACGAATTTGCGGCAAGCGGTTAAATTATTCGAAATGCCGGATATGCCGGCTGTAATTTAAATTTTTATCTTTGTCGAATATTGTTGCAAGCGACGGTGTTCGATCGATTCTATTGCTTGCAATGTGGTTATATCCGCAGAAAATGAAGTTATTATACCATTTGGGACGGTATTATTTGTTGGTGGGAAAAGCTTTTTCGAAACCCGAAAAGGCTTCGATCTATTATCGAAGAGTACTCAAAGAAATCGAATTGCTCGGCATCAATTCGCTCGGTATTGTGGCGTTGGTGTCCGTTTTTATCGGAGCGGTCATTACCATGCAAACCGCTTACAACATCGAAAATCCGTTTATTCCGCGATATTTGATCGGCCTTACCGCCCGCGATACCATGTTGCTCGAATTTGCTTCGACCATGATCGCATTAATACTTGCCGGAAAAGTCGGATCAAGCATTTCGTCCGAAATCGGAACCATGCGCGTAACCGAGCAGATCGATGCCTTGGAAATCATGGGCGTCAATTCGGCTTGTTATCTCATCTTGCCGAAAATTATCGCCAACGTTTTCTTTTTTCCGATACTGACTATTTTGAGCATGGTTATCGGTGTATGGGGCGGGTGGCTGATTTGCGTTATGTTGAACATCGTTACACCCGAAGAATATGTTTACGGGATACGCTATGCGTTTATTCCGTATTATGTCACGTATTCCTGCATTAAAATGGCGGTTTACGCCTTTATCATAGCTACCGTTCCCGCATATCACGGTTATTATGTCGAAGGCGGATCGCTCGAAGTCGGTAAGGCAAGTACTCGTGCGGTGGTTTATTGCAGTATTTTGATTCTTTCGTTCGATTTAATCATCACGCAAATGTTACTGTCATGATCGAAGTAAAAGACATAACGGTACAATTCGGCAGCAAAACGGTCCTCGACCACGTGTCGACGGTGTTTGACAGAGGTCAAACTAATTTGGTCATCGGGCGAAGCGGATCGGGTAAAACCGTTTTGTTAAAGTCCATTATCGGTTTGGTGGAGGTCAACGAGGGTGAAATCATTTATGATGATGTGGTTTTCAACAAACTCAATTTTTCGGATCAAAAGGAGATACGGAAACAAATCGGCATGATTTTTCAGGGAAGCGCCTTGTTCGATTCGTCGAACGTGGAAAAAAACGTGATGTTCCCGTTGGATATGTTTACCGACATGACTATTGCCGAAAAACGCGACCGGGTGAATTTTTGTCTTCAGCGGGTAAATTTGGAGAATGTCAACAAATTATCGCCGTCGGAGTTGAGCGGCGGGATGAAGAAACGGGTGGCCATTGCCCGTGCCATTGCGCTTAATCCGAAATATCTTTTGTGCGACGAACCCAATTCGGGGCTCGATCCGCAAACGTCCATCGTTATCGACAACCTTATCAAGGAGCTGACCGAAGAGTATAACATGACGACCATCATTAATACCCACGATATGAATTCGGTGCTCGAAATCGGCGCCAAAGTGACCTTTATTTACGAAGGACGCATCGAGTGGGAAGGAACTAAAGACGATATCCTGCATTCGCACAACAAACATTTGGATGATTTCGTTTTTGCTTCGGAATTGGGAAAAAAAATTAAAGCTGCAGCACAACGTTCGGAAAACTAAATCCCCGAGAGATTCATCTATACATCGGAAGAGTTGTCCGCAATGGATCAGAACATCTTCCACTTGAAGAAACGCAACTTGCTTTTTATATAAGTCGTGTTGATCGGAACGTTGTACGAAACCCATATTTCGTGCGATCCGTTGTTGTAAGTGCTTAAGTTGTCGATACCGTAATCGAAGGAATAAGCAATTCGCAAACCTTTGTAAACGGTGATTCCCAATGCTATGCCCAATGTCCCGGGCGTTTGGTATATCATGGTAACGCGAATGTTATTGTTGTACCGGAAAGCCGCGCTTACTGCATACGTATTTAGCTTTTGCGAATTGTGCCAAGTGAATCCGGGAATGAAATCCCAATATTTATTCATCGGTACTTTGGCGCGAGTGTATGCATATATGTTTCGTGAAGGTCGAAGCAGGTTCTCGTCTTCGTTTGCGTAAATGATATGGGTTACCGAAGTCCCAACCTCGAAATATCGGGTGTTGAATTCGAGCCCGAAATCAAAATCGGGCGATACTTTTGATTCTTTGACTTTAGTGATTGCTTCATCGTTATTATCCATCGCAAAAAAATCCGATCCGTCATACGTATTGTTCAATATTCCCATTCCAAGTCCCAACGATAAAAAAGCTTTTTCTTCGAAAGGAATAAAATAAGCATAATCGATTTTGAGATTTTGGGTTCTTTGAGGTCCGAATTTGTCGTTTAACCACATCAGTCCAAACCCCGAACGTATTTCTTTAACAAATCCGCTGCCGCACAATACTTGCGTTGTCGGCCCGGGAAATCCCACCCATTGTTGCCTTAATCCCAATGCGACATCTATGTCGCCGCCTTTTCCGGCAGCGGCGGGATTAATTATTTCGCGATGTTCGGTTTGTTGCAAAAACATCGGATCGCTTTGAGCGAGTGAGACAGAAATCGCACCAAAAACAAAAAAAGATATGATGAACAATATTCTCATGCTTTCCGTGTCACAACTTTAAGGTTACGGTACCTTTATATACCCTTTGTTCTCCATTAACCATGGTTCGTTTGACGACATACAAATAGGTGCCCTGCGGAGCGATTTTTCCTTTATAGGTACCGTCCCATCCTTCGATGCCTTTGTACAATAATTCACCGGATCGACTAAAGACCATTAAATCGTAACCTTCCAGAAAAATTTCGTTTTTACCGTCTCGATTGGGTGTAAATACATTCGGCAACTTTTTGCCATCCACGTTTATCGTCAATTGGTCTTGAACGACGCAATAGTTAACATCGGTGGCAAATACTTGAACAATGTACACGCCCAACTCCGCCGTAAAGGCAATTTGATCGTTCAACCCGGCTTCTTGCACTACTTCGTGGTTGAGCAAAAACTTATAACCGGCAAAACCGGATGTTGCTTTTACCACCACTTCGTTTCCTTCAAGAATTTCATCTTGTCGACCATCGTATGCGAGTTTCACCGGTTCGGCTTCCAATACGGTGATCACGACGCTTTTAGTCAGTGAAGTAATCCCGTCATCGACTTTCAATTCGTAATTGGTCGTTGTCAACGGATAATCTTCCAATACGGGTTTTGTCCACGGACGCGGACTCCACGTGTAAATGTATTTTTCGGTGCCTCCGCTGACGACGGGAGTTATGGTAACCGGTTCGCCCGGACATATTTCGTAAGACGAGACTCTCAATGCTACATCCAATGCGCGATAGGGATGCCGTACGACCACTTTGAATTCGCAAATCGTCACATTGTTGGCCGTATCGGCTATGGCATACCTTACGATGGTTTCGCCCAAAGGAAATACCGAGCCGGAAGCAAGTCCCGATTCGCGCGTGATTTTTACCACATCACAATTGTCGGTGTAACTTAAACTGTAAGTGGCAACAGCAGAAGTGACTTCCGGATCGACCACGATTTCGATATCATCGGGACAAGTGCCTTTCGGAAACTCCTTATCAACCACCGTAATGGTTTGCGTTGCCTTTTCTTTATTGCCCACCGTATCCCTTGCCCACCAAACGATCGTCATGCTTCCCAATTGATACATTGTCGGAGCGGTCGGATCGGTGTAAACTCTCAACCGATTGGCAGGGGTACAATTATCGCGTACTTCGGGAGTTCCCGTTTGAACGTTCGTTGCATAACACACTCCGTCGTTGGTCGAAACGATGACATCCGGCGGAGCGGTAATTTCCGGCGGCGTAACGTCTCCCACATTCACCATCAAGGGTTTGGGATAAATACTTTCGCAAAATCCCGTATATTCAAGTGTTATGTAATACGGCGTGGTCACTGTTAACTCATCGGTTAGATACGTGTCTCCCGTGTGCAGCAAAATACTTTTTTGACTGTCCTCGTACCACCTGAAAACAGGATTGGGTACACTTGCAAATGCCTGTAATGTTACTCGACTATACGGACACTGATTCGGGATTTCGGGAACCTGAATTAATTGTTGGTCGGCACGATCTTTTACTTCTACGGTTATTTCTACTTTCGGACTTTCGCATTTATTCGGTTCGGTTTGCGTCACGTAATATAGTTGCGTTCCCGGGATATTTGTATTGATTTGCGGAGCTCCCGGCAACAGTTGCCCCGAACCGTTATACCATTTAAGCGAAACCCCGGTGGCCGATAAGGTAATGCCCGGTTCGTTGAGGCAATACGAAAGACTTGTCGTTGTGACGGGAATATCGGATATCGGAGTTACCTTGACGGTTGCTTCGGCACGATACCCTTCGCATGATACGGCCGAATATACCACCGTTTGCGATACCCACCAAGTTTGTGTTCCGTCCGTATTCGTATCGGGAGTCGGCGGGACAGGAGAACCCGTGCCGCCCGTTTTTTGCGTATACCAAGTAGCCGGATTATTTTCTCCGATCGACAAAGGAACGGCAGTTTCGCCATGACAATAATCTCTCGTGTTTACCGTTGGCGGCGGCGGCGTTTCATACACGCTGATTGTTCGGTAAATGGAATTTGTTCCGCAACCGTTCGTAACGAAAAATTCCAATTTGGCTCCGTTCTTAGTACTGTCGACATAAATGTTCAACGTACGACTGTCACTGCCTACGGCGGCTCCCGACAATTTCCATGCATATGTTCCCGTCGAAACAAGAGGACTGCCGTTGTCGTTAATATAGGATGCCTGCACGGTTGCGGTGAGCGTTGATTTGTTGCACACCCCGTGGATGTCCATATTGTTGATGGAAGGAATGTCGGTGATCGTTAACGTCGCTTTTGTTGAAGTTTCCGTTTTGCTGGTACCCGATTTAACGACACGAACCACGCAATAATATTGTGCCGCTTCGTTGGCCGAATAACTCGGACTGTTGCTCCCGGGTATTGACCGAACTTGATCACCTTTTTGCTGATACCATTGATAAACACGTTGGTATGAAGCGTCCATGTAGGTGGCATCGAGCTTTACGCTGAACGAGGCTGCGTTTTCCGATCGGCAAATGGTAGTGTCTCGGGGTTGTTGAATGATAATGGATTGCGCATTTGCAAATGAAACCGCAACAAACAGGAAACCCCATGCGAATACGATTCGCTTGAGGCAAAAGAACAATAAATATGATCGGTTGTTGCTAATCATTTTACAATCAACAATGAGAATTGGTTTGTTGTCCGATTTTTGTCGCAAAAAAGTTAACCGAATCCTCATTCCTTTTATCGTTATACGAAAAAAAGTCGATTTTGTTACACACTTTTGGCATGATGTTCGCTAAATTAAAACATAAGTTTCACGATATTGTTAATCATTCGGTCGGGAAAATTTATTACTCGGTTATTTATAACATGATTTTATTGTAAAATAAATGAGTTGGAAAGAGCTGATTCCCAACAATAGAAGTGCACTTGTTCAAATATTCGGTTCGTTGCGTTCACGCAATTACCGTTTATATTTTATCGGACAATGTATTTCATTGATTGGCAGTTGGATGCAGCAAGTGGCAATGAGTTGGTTGATTTATCGGCTTACGGGATCGGTGCTGTTGTTGGGTGCCGTAGCATTCATTAATCAAATACCGAGTTTTTTAATTTCACCTTTTGCGGGAGTCATTACCGATCGTTTTGAACGTCGTCGTATCATGTTGTTTACCCAAACGTTGTGCATGATCGAGGCATTGGCATTGGCCGTTTTGGTGCTTACGGGATTGATACAAGTGTGGCACATCATGGCATTTACACTGTTTGTGGGAACCGTCAATGCATTTGATGCGCCCACGCGTCAATCCATGGTTGTCGAATTGGTTGACCGGAAAGAAGATCTCAGCAATGCCATCGCATTAAATTCGGCCATATTCAATGGGGCACGTCTTTTGGGGCCTTCCGTGGCGGGAATATTAATTGCCTTGGTGGGCGAAGGATATTGTTTTTTGATTAACGGATTGAGTTACATTGCCGTAATCGGCGCATTGTTGATGATGCGCATGCCGAAATATATCAAACCCGAAAAACATGAAAATATATTGGTCGGTTTTATTCAAGGATTCAAATATTGTTATGGATATTTGCCCATTCGCATATTGTTGATGATGGTTGCTTTATTGAGCCTTTTCGGGATGCCGTTTATCGTGCTTGTGCCGGCGTTTGCTAAAGACGTGTTGGGCGGCGACAGTCATACATTGGGATTTATCATGTCATCGATCGGAGCGGGAGCATTGATGGCCGCAATCTATTTGGCGGCGCGTAAAAGCGTGTTGGGTCTCGGTAAAGTGGTGTCCATAATGGGTGTCGTTTTCGGGATCGGTCTGATATCCGTCTCCTTCATGCGAATTCATTGGTTGTTGTACCTGATGTTTGTGCCGACGGGTTTTGCCATGATTGCGACGCTTGCGTCCATCAATACATTGTTGCAAACGCTGACGGATGATAAGATGCGCGGTCGCGTCATGGGCTTTTATGCCATGGCGTTGATGGGAATGGCGCCGTTCGGCAGTTTGTTGTACGGCGCCGTTGCCGCCGGGATCGGAGTTCCTTACACCATGGCGGGCGGTGGATTCATTTGCGCGATCGGTGCACTGTATTTCGAACGTTGGCGTCCCGTAGTACGGCGATTGGCGCGACGGGTTTTTGTTCAAAAAGGAATCATTCCCGAAATCGCGAAAGGAATCGAAATGGAAAGCGGCAGGGAATAAAAAAGTGAATATTCGGTATTCAAAACATATTATAAAAACAATTTGCGAAAATCGGATGTTGTTTTATCATGATTCGATAATCGTTAACATCAAACGTTCATTAACGGCATGAAATATTTTAAAAGAATCATTCTCGTTTCATTGGTAACCATATTGTATTTAACACGGCTCCCGGCCCAAAATCATGATCATGAACATGGTCACGATCATTCCGAGTTGCGTAACGAAATCGGAATCGGCGGCGGCGCTCTTTATTCTCCGGACCACGAAACATGGGGCGGAGGCTTTCATTTGCATTATTTTCGAGCGTTGGGATTGCACGGTAAATGGGCTTTGGGCGGCGGTCTCGAGTTGGCTCGGATAGACGGGAATCATTTTACCCTTGGCGCCGGTGCGAAATACCAACCTATCGAACGTTTGGAAATCGGATTGATTCCCGGAATCACTTTTTTTAAGCATGACGATGACGAATCGTCCGACACGCACGGGCACGACGATTCCGGATATCGGTCGCGTTTTTCCGTACATGTTGAAGCGGTATATGATTTGCTGCATTTCGGGAAATTCCATCTCGGCCCGGCCGTGGATTATTCATGGTCGAAAGACGATGCGCATTTTATGCTCGGAGTACATGCGGCATACTGTTTTTAGCGGCACATTTTTCATATTTTTGCAACATAAAATAATATTTGTACTGTCATGATTTTCGATTGGTCGTTAATACAACGGTTTTATGCCGATTTCGGCGCAAAACAACAACAAATTCGCAATGTTCTGAATCGTCCGCTTACATTGACGGAAAAGATTCTTTATTCGCATTTGTCGAAGGACATGCCGTTAAAGGATTACGTTCGCGGAACGGATTACGTGACGTTTTCGCCTGATCGCGTTGCCATGCAGGATGCCACGGCACAAATGGCTTTACTTCAATTTATGAATGCGGGCATGAGTCTTACGGCCGTTCCTTCCACGGTACATTGCGATCATCTCATCCTTGCCGAAGTCGATGCAAAAACGGATTTGGCGAAAGCAAAGGAAACCAATCGCGAAGTATATGATTTTCTGCAATCGGTATCCGACAAATACGGAATCGGATTTTGGAAACCCGGTGCGGGAATCATTCATCAAGTAATCCTCGAAAATTATGTTTTCCCGGGCGGCATGATGGTGGGAACCGATTCGCATACGCCCAATGCGGGCGGTTTGGGAATGGTTGCTGTCGGGGTGGGCGGCGCCGATGCGGTGGATGTAATGGCTGCCATTCCGTGGGAGTTGCGTATGCCGAAAATCATCGGCGTAAAACTGACGGGAAAACTTAACGGCTGGGCCTCACCGAAAGATGTGATTTTGAAATTGGCCGGCATTTTAACCGTGAAAGGCGGCACCAATGCCATCATCGAATATTTCGGCAACGGTACGGCAACAATTTCGGCAACGGGTAAAGCCACGATATGCAATATGGGCGCCGAGGTCGGAGCCACATGTTCGCTGTTTCCCTATGACGAAAAAATGGCGGATTACCTCGCGGCAACGGAACGTAAAGATGTCGCAAAACTTACCGATTCCGTTAAAAATCATTTGCGGGCCGACCTCGAAACGGAAGTCGACCCCGAAAAATATTACGATCGTGTCGTCGAAATCGATTTGGACACGCTCGAACCGTATGTCAACGGACCATTTACGCCCGACGCGGCACATCCGTTATCGGAATTTGCCCGAGCGGTGAAAGAAAATGACTACCCGCGGAAACTCGAAGTGGGATTGATCGGCTCGTGCACCAATTCGTCGTACGAGGATTTGACGCGCGCTGAATCCGTTGCGCGGCAAGCTTCCGAAAAAGGAATTAACGTAAAAGCCGAATTTATCGTTACGCCCGGTTCGGAACGAATTCGCCGGACGGCCGAATGCGACGGCTTGTTGCAAACATTCAAAACCATCGGCGGCGTTACGATGGCCAATGCCTGCGGTCCATGTATCGGCCAATGGAAACGACACACCGACGATCCGACACGGCGCAATTCCATCATCACTTCGTTTAACCGTAATTTCGCCAAACGCAACGACGGCAATCCGAACACGTTTGCGTTTGTGGCGTCGCCCGACATCGTTACCGCGTATACTCTTGCGGGCGACTTGACGTTTAATCCCATGACGGACGAACTTACCAACGAGCGGGGCGAAAAAGTTCGTTTGGATCCGCCTCGGGGAACGGAACTTCCGGCTTCGGGCTTTGCCGAAAGTGATTCCGGATATGTTGCACCGAGCAAAAACGGTACTTCCGTCGAAGTGAAAATCAATTCGAATTCGGAACGATTACAAGCGTTGCAACCTTTTGCCGCATGGGACGGAAAAGATTTTAAAGGTTTGCGGTTGTTGATTAAAGCATCGGGGAAATGCACCACCGATCATATTTCTCCGGCAGGTCCGTGGCTTCGTTATCGCGGACACCTCGAACATATCTCCGAGAATATGTTGATGGGGGCGGTAAACGCGTTCAACGGCGAAACGAATAAAGCACTAAACATCACGACGCATGCGTACGGCAAAGTGTCGGAAACGGCGAGCGATTACAAAAAGCACGGTTTCGGTTCGATTGTGGTGGCGGAGGAGAATTACGGCGAAGGTTCTTCGCGCGAACACGCCGCCATGGAGCCTCGTTTTCTTGACGTGAAGGTTATCTTGGTAAAATCTTTTGCTCGTATTCACGAAACCAATCTCAAGAAACAGGGAATGTTGGCGATCACGTTTGCCGACAAAGCCGATTACGATCGTATCCGCGAAGACGATATCATTGATGTACTCGATTTGGAGACTTTTGCTCCCGGACGACCGCTGACCGTAGCATTGCATCATGCCGACGGTTCCGTCGAGAAATTCCAAGCATTACATTCTTATAATCAAATGCAAATAGAATGGTTCAAGGCGGGAAGCGCATTGAATCGGTTGAAATAAACACCATAACCGCGGAGATTCGAAGAATGTGAAATCCATATCGCTCGTGACTTTGCGGTTCAAAAATTAACACTTATGGATCGAATAAGATCAAATAACGGAGTTCTGAACGTTCCTTCCGCTCCGACGATACCCTACATCGAAGGCGACGGAATAGGTAAAGATATTTGGCCGGCGGCGCGTGAAGTAATCGATGTCGCGGTAAAAAAATCGTACGGCGGCAATCGGAAGATTCTTTGGAAAGAAGTGTTGGCGGGCGAGAAATCATTTAACCAAAACGGTTCGTGGCTTCCCGATACGACCATGAATGCTTTTCGCGAGTATTTGGTGGGTATCAAAGGTCCGCTTACGACACCTGTCGGGGGAGGAATACGTTCGTTGAATGTTGCATTACGGCAGGATTTAGACTTGTACGTTTGTTTGCGTCCCGTACGTTGGTTCAATGGTGTAGTATCGCCGCTGAAAGAACCGCAAAAGGTGAATATGACCATTTTTCGGGAAAACACCGAGGATATATATGCGGGCATTGAATGGATGCAGGGAACCGACGAGGCGCGTAAAGTGCTCGAGTTCTTGCAAAAGGAAATGGGTGTGAAAAAAATTCGTTTTCCCGAAACCTCATCGTTTGGCGTAAAACCCGTTTCGGTGGAAGGAACGGAACGATTGGTGCGTGCCGCCATTGAATATGCGCTTTGCAACAATTTGCCGTCGGTAACCTTGGTGCACAAAGGTAACATCATGAAATTTACCGAAGGTGGTTTCAAAACTTGGGGATATGCTTTGGCGGAACGCGAATACGGCGACGTTATTCGTTCGGGAAAGCTGGTGATCAAGGATGTCATTGCTGATGCTTTTTTGCAGAACACATTGTTACGTCCCGAGGATTATTCGGTGATCGCAACGCTCAACTTGAACGGCGATTATATTTCCGACCAGTTGGCGGCGATGGTGGGTGGCATTGGTATTGCGCCGGGCGCCAATATCAATTACGTTACGGGACATGCTGTATTCGAAGCAACACACGGCACGGCTCCCGACATTGCCGGAAAAAATATAGCCAATCCTTCATCGTTGCTCTTATCCGCAGCCATGATGTTGGATTACATCAGATGGAATGAGGCGGGGCAATGTATTGTCGATGCCATGGAGCAAATCTTTCCGCAAGGCAAAGCTACGATTGATCTGGCACGGTTCATGCCAAATGGAAAAACGCTTGGAACAAAAGAATTTGCGGAGGAGTTGATAAAAATTATCGGACAATAAAATCGATATCTATAAGGACAGTTAAAACCTACCGGGTTTTGAAAACCTGGTAGGTTTACGGCATAAAAAACAAAAACGGGTTGACAACCGAAGTTGCAACCCGTTTTCTATTTTGAATATGGGAGATTATCCGCGAATGGCTTTGATTCCCGGTAATTCTTTTCCTTCCATGTATTCGAGCATTGCGCCGCCGCCGGTGGAAACATAACTTACTTTGTCGGCAAGTTTGTTTTTGTTGATGGCAGCTACCGAGTCGCCGCCGCCGATAAGGCTGAAAGCTCCGTTGGCTGTTGCTTTGGCTACCGCTTGAGCGATGGCCGATGTTCCTTTCGAGAATTTTTCGAATTCGAACACACCCATCGGGCCGTTCCACAATACGGTTTTGGAGTTGGTAATTACATCGGAAAATGTTTTGATGCTTTCATCGGCAATATCCAAACCCATCCAACCGTCGGGCGTTTCGTTAACCTTGGTTACACAGGTATTGGCGTTGGCGTCAAAAGCGTCGGCATTTATCGCGTCGGTCGGCAAATATACATTTACGCCTTTTTCTTTGGCTTTTTTCAATATTTCGAGCGCCAAATCGAGTTTATCTTCTTCGCACAGCGATTTTCCGATGTTACCGCCTTGTGCTTTGATAAACGTATAAGTCATACCGCCGCCGATAATCAAGTTTTGAACGCGATTGAGCAGATTTTCGATGATCAAAATTTTGTCGGACACTTTCGCGCCGCCCATAATGGCCGTAAACGGTTTTTGCGCCGAAGTTAACACTTTGTCCATGGCAGCCAATTCGCTATTGATCAAATAACCGAACATTTTATTTTCGGTGTCGAACGAATCGGCGATGAGCGCCGTGGAGGCGTGCGCACGATGCGCCGTACCGAAAGCGTCGTTAACATAAACGTCGGCATAGCTTGCCAATTGTTTTGCGAAATCTTTTTGTTTCGGTTTCAATTCCGCTTTGGCGGCTTTCTTTTCTTCTTCGGTGGCCGTTTCGGGCAAACGAGGCTTACCTTCTTCTTCGGCATAGAAACGGAGATTTTCGAGCAACAAAACTTCGCCCGGTTTCAATTCGGCCGACATTTTTTTTGCGCTTTCTCCCATGCAGTCGTCGGCAAATTTCACTTCTTTACCCAACAATTCGGATAAGCGTCCGATAACGTGTTTAAGTGAGTATTTGGCTTCAACGCCTTTCGGACGTCCCAAATGCGACATCAAAATGACCGAACCGCCGTCCGCCAATATTTTTTTGATGGTGGGCAATGCACCGCGGATACGTGTATCGTCGGTTACCGCAAGCGTTTGTTTGTCGAGCGGCACGTTAAAATCAACTCTGATAATGGCTTTTTTGCCTTTGAAATTGTATTTATCGATTGTTTGCATGATACATAATTATTTTAAGTCGGCAAAGTTATGATTTTTTTCGAAGTTCTCCGAGCAAATACGAATTTTCGTCACGGGTTGTGGCTTATGTATTTTTATCGTTATCAGCTGTCGTTGACGGCCAACTTTGTGCCCGAAGGGCTACCTTCGATCCGTTTTCGGCCACCAGACAACAACCGTCTTGCGGGTCGGTGATGTATCCGATGACGGAAATATTCGGATTACCGATGACTTTATCGTAATCTTTTGTCGATACCGTAAACAATAATTCGTAGTCTTCACCGCCGTTGAGCGCCGGAATCAAAGGCTCCAAGTAAAACTCTTCCGCCGCCGCGGTTGTTTCTTCGGAAACGGGAATCTTGTGATGGTGTATTTCGCACCCGACATTCGATGCGGAACAAATGTGCAGCAATTCGGACGATAAACCGTCGGAAATGTCGATTCCGGATGTCGGCGTAAGATCGGCGGATGCAAAAAAGTCGATCATATCCTTACGTGCTTCGGGTCTTAAGAATCGTCCCACGACATATTCGTAATTATCCAATCGCGGCTGCATGGAAGGATCGGCCTCGAACAGTTTCTTTTCCCGTTCCAATACCTGCAATCCCATATACGCTGCGCCCAAATCGCCCGAAACGCAGATCAAATCGCCTTTTTTTGCCGTATTCCGATAGGTGATTTTTTTCGGATCGACTTCGCCGATGGCGGTAACGGTAATCGTAAATCCCGTAACCGACGAAACGACATCGCCTCCGACCAAATCCGCTTGATGACGTTCGCAAGCAAGCCGCAATCCTTGATAAAACAGTTCCAACGCTTCCACCGAAAATTTCGACGAAACGGCAACGGAAATCAATAACTGTCGCGGAACGGCATTCATTGCGTATAAATCCGAAAATCCGATCACGGCGGCCTTATAGCCCAAATGTTGCATCGGCGTGTACGTTAAATCGAAATTAACGCCTTCCGTCAAGGTGTCGACGGTTACGGCCAATGCGGTATTTCCGTATCGAAGAATGGCGGCATCGTCGCCGATCCCTTTTACGGTGGACGGTTGCACCGGTTTGATGTCTTTGGTTAAATGTCGGATTAAACCGAATTCGCCTAACGAAGATAATGGTACGGGCATGAATGATTAAAATGAAGCATTATCGGCAATAGTACCGTTCAAGGTTCAAAATTAACGAAAAAACAAATGTTCGGAAAATCAATCGGTATTTTGAGTGGAAAACATACCTCAAAAATGTTCGTCAACGATTTTTATCCGTTTGCGGATGAAACATATCCGCAGACCAAAATAAACAAACCGCCCTATTTCTTTATCGTATTAAAGAGTAAAGATTCATTTGTGATTTGAACATTCATCGATAAAAAATAAAAGCAATGAAAAAGGTTTTGTTTATTGTTACGGTTTTTTTGGCGGCAGCTTGCGAAAGGGAAGTCAGATTGGCATCGATTGAGGTTACACCCGAAGTGACGGCACGTGCGGGTGATCAAACCCGGTTGCAGGTATCGTATACGCCGGCTGAAGCTATTGCTCCTGGTTCGTATCATTACAAAACAAGCGATCAATTTGTCGCATCGGTCGATAACGACGGATTACTCGTATGCCGGCATGTCGGTACCTGTACCATCATGATTGCCACGGCCGATAAGCGTTTTGCAACGCAATGTACCGTTAACGTAGCAGCCGAAAATAATTTGTACGATGAACCCGTCACGGATTTCGGTATCGGTAAGACAAACGTTGAGTTACAAGAATCGGATAAGACGTTATTGTGCGAAACCGCAACCGTTCTCGTATATCAAGGCAAAAAAAGCCCGGTAAGTCGAATCATATACGTTTTCGACGAAAATCAAAAGTTGATGGCATCCGGCGTTTTGTTGGAAACGGGATCCTCTTTGAAATTTAACGATTTTATGACGGAACGTTACGATCGTTCCGATTCGGAAAACGAAATCGGGCTTTCCGTTTGGCGGGGCCAAAGAACCGAAATTACGGTAAAAACTTACGGAGAGGGCGATTATGTTATTTATATGCCTTATTCGGGCACCGCAACCCAAACGGAAGCAAAGAAGGTGATCGAGTCGATTCGATCGCTCAAATAGAAAATCCGGCTTAATCTTTTAAAACGAATATTGAGGTTTCTTCGATATATTCACTGAAAGGATGCCCCGTCGTCGGATCGAAAATCCGAGGCGGGGCGTCTGCCGTATATGCTTTGGCGCAATGTGTTGTTCGAGAATGAACCGGTTTGTTGGTTTTCTTGCAGTCAATATTCAATGGTTCGTGTAATGCGAAGACCTCCAAAACAGGTTTCATAAATTTCAAAATAGCTTTCGGATGTATTATTCATTTTTATAAACTCCGATCATTCCTTGGGATGTAATGGTCTCCGCACTGATGCTGAACTTTGTGCATCTGCTGTTATTGTAAAACTTTATTCTTACATTACCCTTCTCGTCGGAAACTACCGACGGATTCCAGTATAACGTACGGCGATAGTCGGGTTCCGGCGGCAAAACCGAATAGTCCGGACTGTAGAATTCCTCTACCCGGCTGTACCCCTCCAGCCAAGTTTTCCTTACACCTTTAGCGCCGTCTACCGGGATCTGTCCTTCGGGATAGGTCTCAATCAATACGGCACAACTATATATATGGGCCACATCCATGGATGTCATCCGGGGGTCGGCATATTTACACATAACGGATAAATCCTCGTTGATGTATATGGATTTGATGGCATTAAGCCTGATCAGCTTATACCGGGTATATCCCATCTCGGTATGTTCGGTACGCCTGTAATCGATCACGAAAAGCGGCATTTTTTGCTTATACAGTATATACTCGCTGTTTCCACGCAAAATGGTATAAAAGTCTTTATTCATATTGATCAACAGTTGGTGTATGTTATCACCCATATATTTACCGCCGTCTTTGATATCATCCATTTCCGAATGTACGTCATAGTATGCAACCGATGTCAAGCGGTTGTTGTAAATATCGCGTTCCCTGCTTCTTTTATTTGCACTAACCGTTACAGCGTCAAGGTGATGAATTTTATCGCTAAAGCCGGCTCTTGCCAACGAATCTTCATAAGCAATCCGGAATGCAGCCAAATCTTCTTCAAAATGGTCGTCGGGTGTTTCTTCGTTATTGATGCTTTCGTTATCGTCGCCGGCAATGTTTACCTGCATTTCCGCATACCGGTACCTTTTAGGTTCGGGGCTGAAAAGCCGGTCCAGAATGATCCGGTGGTCTTTTTTCTTTCCTTTTTCGGTTACGGCCAATATCATGCTCCATTTTCCTTGTACATCCGATACAAAAGAAAAACGTCCCAGACTATCCGTTACGAAGGATTCGATAAAGTTGGCGTTTTTCTCATTTTCTTCGCCTTTTTGAAGCAGGAAACAGGAAACATCCACGTTGGGTTTAGGTATCTGCTTGACTAAGGAAACGACTTTTCCGTTGGCTTCTATACCTTGCTCGGGGAGATATTTCAATTGAAGGGACTCAACCCCGGTCATTTGTTTCCATAAGTAACGCCGCCAACCCTGCACCATCAACAACAAATCGAGCGCCGCGCGGTGTGTTTCGTCATCCGTTTCGAAATAATAGGAAGGATTGCGAACATACCCCTTGATCTCCGACATCAACAAAAGATCCGTCAGTATGTTGCTCCTACACGCTACCTCGTTCATGCCATCTTTCACCGACAGGGAAAACGTTGTTTGAACCGGATTCGATGCCTTATCCGTTACAGAAAAATCCATATCGACCAATTCATAAGGCTTGTAGGACGACTTACCAATCTTTGCCTTGATATCCAACGATTC
This sequence comes from Bacteroidales bacterium, assembly GCA_031551455.1. GTDB lineage: Bacteria > Bacteroidota > Bacteroidia > Bacteroidales > UBA4181 > JAIRLS01. The sequence continues at coordinate 25,979 of JAVBNP010000022.1, forward strand.
GTTCCGGCGGGTAAATATCAACCGATCACAAATTATCTCGCCGGTCTCGTTAAATAATACAATTTGGGAAACGCCTGAAGGCAAGTGTGTTTTATCCATTTTAAAGTCAACTTCATCGTCGACAATGTCCACCATGCAATAGTCTTGCAGCTTGCCGCCGCTTAAGACAACCACACCCAGTATCCCGCCAGGAGTATGGCTGTTTTTCCGCAAGCATATCCCGATGCTGTCGGGTTGGGACAGGTTGTCCACTTTCATCGTGAATCCCTGCGGCAAGCCCGGAGGCAAATCAAACCGGTATTTTTTTCCGGAATATTCAACCAAAACCTTCCGTTTCCCTGCATCGGGCGTATACACGAACATACCTCGTCCTTCGTGTTGCGTGGTAAATCGATACAAATCTTGTTCTGTTTCGTCCGCAACAACACCCGTAACGTTGATCGGGTTACCGGCTTCATCCGTGGCTTCGAAAGCAAGGCGCGATGCAATACCCCGGATCATATTGCCTCCTTCGGGGAAAAAGCGCAGGTTTACCCGTTTCCCTTTCAGCGGTTTTTCCCTTTTTACCGGATAACTGCCTCTACCGTATTTCCACATTTCTTTTTCTTCGAAATTACCTTCTTCCTTCGGCTTGTCGAAAACAGGCAATAATCTGGAAAAGATCGCGTCATCACCAAAGTTTAACATGTATTTCGTGTAGGCGCGTACTTCGTAAAAACCGGAATAGAACGGAAGTTGATTTAATGTGAAATTACTGTGGCACTGTCCGTTTTCGATTTTTAAGACCTGCTTGTCGATCACTTCCCCGCCCGGATTCAAGAGTTCCACATACAGTGTTTTGCTTAACCTGCTTAACTGATGTTGTCCGGAACTAACTATATAACATTTGAACCAGATGTTGTCACCTTGGTAATAACCGGTATTGTCGAAATGCAGGTATACTTTTTCCTGTGGAATATGTTTCGAAAAGTTATTCAGAGTTTGAATATACCGGGTTAATTTGATTATCCCGGTATCGGGATCCTGTCCCCAAACATGAAAGCTAAGAAACAAAGAAAAAAATACAACCGGATATTTCATTGTTTTTATATTGAGATAATTTGGACTTATAAATAACAATACATGCAGTAACATTTCCGTAACTTATCGAAAGTTAAGTCTCAACGTAACAATTTCCCATGGTTTTACGGACATTTCGACGATTCCGCCGCCGGAAACGGGTAATTCTTTCTCGTCGTACTCGATCATGTTCGTGAGATATGCTTGTCGGATCGGCTTAAACCCTTTCAAGGAAAGTTTCGAATAACGACCTTCGGCTTCGTAAAAACGAACGATGATACCGTTGCCGTCTTCGGCTTGTTTTACCGCTGAAACGATCAAATTTTCGGGACCGAGTTCCAGAAAACTTTGCGACTCGGGCAAAGTTTCATTCGCCGATTTCGTGTTCGGATTTTCGGGCATGTACAGTGTCAACGGCATGTTGAAATCCTGCCCCTTTTTGTAAGCATATCGCCAATTGCCTTCGTGCGGATAAAGCGCCATGCGGTAGCTGTGATTTCCGGGTTGAACGAACCAATTTTCGGGATTCCACGAAAGACTTTTTCGGCTCGAAAGCAACACATGTTGTATCAGCGGATAATCCACGGGATGTTCCGTTTCGTCGCGAAAATGATGCAGCGTTATATCCGAAGCCGATAAACATCCCGAACCTTGATACTTTCCCGTGGAGATGTCCACCCAATTGATCGCTTCGCGGAACGGCAAATCGACACGCGCATAAAATTGACCGGAAAAGTTGCATTCGACGGTCTCGGGCAAAATCGAATAATCGATTTCATCTTTCCCCGCTTCGGTTGTTCCGAACGGTTCTTCGTAACTGATTCGGGCCGTTCCATCGACATTGATCGGGAAAACGATGCGTAGTTCACGGCTCGGAATTCCCTCCCAATCGAGCACGTCCGCTTCGACAATCAATTCCCGGGCGTTTTTATTGAGAATAAAACGTTCCCGTAACGTGAAATGACGGAATTCGGCTTCTTTTTCCACCACATAACGAACAGGGCTTTCTGTTGCTCGAACGGTTTTGAATTCGTGGAGATTGCTTCGATCGAAATCTTCCGTTGTGGTTTCTTCCATGTTGTTCCATGCTTCCGTGGGCGCGGTTAATTGAATTACTTCGCCGCCTTCAAATTTGTCGGTTCGCAACACTTCGCGTTTACCCGTTTTGTCGTATAATGAGGCGATTCCCGCTTTTCCGAATCGCACTTTCAGAAATTAATTTTCCAACGAATCAGCCGCAATCGGTACGGGTTCCCCTTTAAACGTATCGGTTTTACGAGCATAATAAATTTTATGCCCGAGCGACGGCATGTCGTCGGCTTCGAAAATTACGTCAACTTGGCATTGTTCGTTGTCTCGGCGAACCAATTCGTAAGGTATTACGACTCCGGAAGCATCCGTGATTTCGAGACCTTTCCAATCGCGAGGATAATTGATTGTACCCGTCACGATGTCGCAACGTTTCCGTCCGGAAGGATTGTATACCAAAAAAGGAACCTTTGCGTTATCGCCTTTCGGCAACATGCCGGCTAATGCGGCGCCTGCTTCGTCGGCAAGCGTCGAACCGATATCAAACGACTTTTGATACGAAACCACATTAAGACTGTCGGTAGCAGTGCCCATATTACCGCCCCACCCGTGATCGGGCCAAGTGTTGGCCATCCATCCGTTGTCGAGTTGATGTTGCGGGTAGTTTATGTTCGGTTTGAGTGTTTTCAACCATGCGTACATCCGTTCCGATTGCAACAGTAAGTTGTGTCCTTTACGGCCGATCAACAAGCCTTCGCGATGTCCCGGCTCATCGTAATACGCCCACGACAGCGGCCAAGTTCCTTTTAACGTTTCCGTTTCGAGTTCGCCGTTGCCGAAAAAGCGATCCAATATTTCGTCGGGAACGGTAAACCGCATCGTTGCCGGTTTGATTTGTCGTTCGGGTTGTTTCTCGAAATGTTTGCTCCAAACATTCGCAAATTCTTTCATCGCTTTGTTTTGCTCTTTCACGAAACTGATCATTTGCGGCGCCGGAGGCAAATAATCAATATCGAAATCGTAAATCGATTCGTTGGGTAAATTACGTTCCCGATAGTATGAATCGCGAACATTTTGGAATCCGAGCCAACCGGTGTTGTTCACAGGATTGAGTAATCGACTAAATCCAGTGTATCGCAAGGCGAACAAAGGCACGGCTGTTCCGTCCAATCCTTCCCAATAGTAAAAGCCCCAAGGGAAACGTCCCTGAACGATATAATCGACGCCGCACTTTTTGAGTATTTGCGGAAATTGGCTGCTCATGCCGGGCACATCCACGTTGGAATAAAAACGGGTGTTGCAACCGGGAAAGTTTTCGAGCAACCAACGCCGTCCGTAATAAAAATGACGAATTAACTTTTCCTGACCCACATGAAACGGCAGGTTCTGCGTATAGCTTGCTCCGAATTCGAAACGGCCTTCGCGCATGCGTTGAGCGATTTCTCCGCTCCGTTCGGGATGACGCACCAAAAACTCCTTCAAATATTCCACAGACTCCATGTGATATTTAAATTCGGGATGATCGCGTATCAGATCCAATGCGGGAGCAATCAATTCGTCGGAGCGATAATCGGCCGTTAAAGGAGGCGTGTAAAGCCATCCGAGATCATTGTGGTTGGTACTGAGGATATTGAAAACGCCTCCGTCAAAATAATTTTTCTCGTAAGGCGATACTTCCGTTTCGTATGCGGCAAACGTTGTTTTACCCGTTCGTAACATGGAGAAATTCAATTTGCCTTGTTCGTACATCGCGGGAATCCATAATTGTTGCACGGTAACCGAACGAGCGGGAATTTCCGCCAAATCGATCGTCTTTACGGTTTTTCCGTTATAATGCACTTGCAATCGGGCGTTTTTGATTTCCTCGTCGGGGTTCGTTATCTCGATTTTGGCCGATTGCACCGGATCTTTTCCTTGCATGTCGTACATTTGGAACAGTGCCACTTTAAAATCGGGCCGATGGTTTTCCGCATACGCATTGATTTTTCCCAATCCGGTGCAATTTCGATCGGAATTGTTCCAAACCCGTTCGATAACGAGTTTTATTTCATCGGTGGTTTTCGGTTGCGGCAGACTGATGATTTGATAATATTCCGCAAGACGTAATTCGACTTCCATCGACGTCCCGTCCGAAAATTCGAGTTTGATGTTGCGGGCTGCCGGAAAAATTTGGTCACGCGCTTCAGTGTCCAACAAAAAATCGTACGGCGAAGGTTTGTTGACGATCCAAAGTTCTTTCACGGTTTGAGGTTTATCCCAACCGATGCGAAGTCGGGCGCCCACTCTTTCGTTGTTTGTTTCCCAAGCCGAGGTTAGTCGACCGTTCAGCAAACGTTTGGGCGGAGCATCGACATGAGCCGACGAAGCTTCCAATTTAACCCGATCGGCCGTGATCAAGTTGGGGTTTTGTTGTTGCGCCAATAACGAGGCAGAAAGCAGACATAACGCGAATGTTCCCCGAAAAACAACATTTCTCATAACTAATGTATTTTAAAATTAATGATGTATGAAAAAAATACACCCTCAAAAAGTGTTGCTAATGTAGTAAAAATAGTTTAAATTTACTCCGATATTTCGGTTTTAATCGGAAGTTAATGCAATCTATGTCCATTATCTCGGAAAATTATCGGTTTTTAATCGACTGAAAAACCATCCGATTGCTCCTATTTTATTGTTCCATTGATCGTTAAAGTTATAAAGATATTTATATGAAAAAACGTGTATTTGCTTGTATGATAGCTGTTTTGTCGGGAACGACCGGTGTTGTATTTTCTCAACCGACTTTCAAACCGGTTGTCTGTTATTATCAAGACACCCGAATGATTGATGAACTTGAGTTAAAACCCGAAGATCGATCTCGCGCGACGGACGCAAACGGTGCGGAATGGGAGTTGACGGTAAACCGAAGAGAAGTTAACGGACAACCGGATGCCGCCGAATATCGATTGACGTGGACACTTGTCAAAGGATCGGCCAAAGAAGTTGCCGTGGCGGTTCGTTTCCCTTTTAACGATTGGTCCGAGAAAAATTTCGTATTCATCCCCGCCGCCGTCTACGACGGAAATCGTTTTGAGGTAAAGGATGTGGAATATCCTCCGTATTGGTACGACCGATCGGAATGGCGCACGGACATGCCCGTTACCACCACGCCCGTACCGACATTGGGTAAAGCCGATCGGTATTCGAAAATAGAATTGAACACGGGGAATGCGGCCACGCCGCTGATGGCTTTCCGGTCGGCCGAAAAACAAACGGGATGGATGGTGTTGACCACTCAGGGTAGTCGTTTGGGCAACCACGGTTTGTTTGTCGAAGAAACTCCAGATCGTTCGCAAGCGACATTTTCCGTTACCGCTCCGGCCGTTCGGGAGAAAAGAGCAACAGGAAGCGGCTTTGCGCCTTCGGGAGATAAAGCGGCGGACTTCAAAGCGGGGGATTTCGTGTCGATTCAATTTCGTGTTTATTCTTTCCCGGCGCCGACGTTGCAACACATGTTGCGTCGTTTTGTCGAAGTACGCAAAGATTTGAATCCGTCGCAACGAGTCGAAACATTACCTTACAGCGAAGCATGGAAATTGGAAAGTCAACTTTTTCGGGAGGATCGTTGGGACGAGAAAATCAACATGTTCTGTTTGAGCAAACCGGGCACCGGCACCTCGTGGAACTTTATTTGGCAACTCGGTTGGGTCGGCGGCGGACAATGCACGCTTCCCCTCATTCAACAAGGGACAGCCGAGGATCGGCAAAAAGCATTAAGCAATTTGGACGTCATATTCACCAAAAGTCAAGCCGAGTCGGGTTTTTTCAACGCGTTCGGCAATGGTGTCGAATTTGCGAGTTTCGGTTACAATAAGCCCTTCAAATACAACGAAACATTGGTTCGTTCGCAAGGCGATTGGCTGTACATGGCGCAAAAACAATTCAAGGTGTTGGAATCCGAAGGGACGACGGTGCCCGCACATTGGAAAACGGGATTAAAGAAACAAACCGATGCTTTCGTGCGTCTTTGGGAAAAGTACCGACAATTCGGACAATTCGTCGATGTGAGCACGGGGAATATTTGTATCGGCGGGTCGACATCGGGCGCTATCGTACCGGGAGGATTGGCCTTGGCCTCGAAAACGTATCGTTCGAAACGTTATCTTGAGGTGGCGGAACAATCGGCAAGAAAATATTATACCGATTTTGTGTTGAAAGGATACACCACCGGCGGACCGGGAGAAATCATGTCCGCTCCCGACAGTGAATCCGCTTTCGGATTGTTCGAATCGTTCATGGCGTTGTACGAAATTACCGGAAAGAAAGAGTGGTTGACATACGCCTCCGATCTGTTGCCGATTTGTGCCGGATGGGTTGTTTCGTACGATTTCGATTTTCCCGAAAATTCCATTATGGGGCAAATCAATGCCCGATCATGCGGTTCGGTTTGGGCAAGTATTGCCAACAAACATAGTGCGCCGGGAATTTGCACGTGGTCGGGAGATTCCTTTTTGAAATATTACCGTGCCACCGGCAACACGCAAGCCATAGAATTGCTGACCGACATCGCGCACGGGTTGACGCAATACGTCAGCCGAGCCGATCGACCGATCGGTAAAATGTCGCCCGGAGAAATTTGCGAACGTGTCAACACGAGCGACTGGGAAGGAAAGGATCAAGTGGGCGGAAATATTTTCTCGTCCTGTTCGTGGACGGAAACGGCCGTTCTGCTGACGGTAACCGAACTGCCCGGAATCTACGTACAACCCGATAAAGGTTTCTTCACGGTATTCGACAACGTAAAAGCGGAAAAAATAAATGCGTCCGGCGAAAAAATGAAACTTCGCGTCAACAATCCCGGTCCGTTCGTCGCGGAAGTGAAAGTGTTTTCCGAATCCTCCTCCGAAGCAAAGAAAAAGAATTGGGATTTATCTCGGGCATCGATTATCAAGTTGCAACCGAATGAAACGAAGGAAATAGAATTTTGACATTTCGGTGTTTCGCGGGAAACGGAAATTTGCGAGATATCCGAGAAACAACGCTAACAACAGTACCAAGTTCGCGAGCGGGTTTGGTATTGTTTGTATCGACTGCCGAAACAAAAAATCGCAAGAACCTTATGTTTTTTTCGACTTTACATGAGCCCGACAACATTATTTTTTTGTTCGAAAACTAACTGACATACAGTTGTCAGTCGGATATGTTTATTTTGCATGACCGAATGAATACACGACGGATGTAAAAACCGAGATATGAATAAAATAGAAAGAATATCGGCAACACTCGTGGCATTGCAATCACGTAAATACGTGACGGCCGAATATATCGCCGCCGGATTCGGGGTCAGTCTGCGAACCGTCTATCGCGACTTGCGAATATTGGAAGAAGCGGGGATACCGATCGTCTCCAATCCCGGTGTCGGATATTCTCTTGCCGCCGGGTATAAACTCCCGCCGTTGATGTTCACCGCGGAAGAAGCCGTCGCGTTTCTGATGGCGGAAAAAGCGCTCGGCATACAAACCGACTCCGACATCCACGAACTCTTTCGCAGCGGTATGGATAAAGTCCGTGCGGTGCTTAAAGCGGCCGAAAAAAACATCCTCGAAGATTTCGACAATCACATTCACGCACTCGGATTTCTCGGTCCGCCTCCGGCAAAACCAAAGCATATTCTTCAACCCTTATTGGAAAGCATCATACGGAAAAAGGTTATTGAGATAAGCTATACATCCGGCCGAATGGAAACATCGGTACGAATGACGGAACCGATCGGATTTTTTTGTCTGTTTCAACATTGGTATCTGTTGGCATGGTGCAGAGCAAAGAACGATTACCGCACGTTTCGGTTGGATCGTATCGAACATCTCAAACCCATGAACGAAGGGTTCACGAAATCGCATCCGGGTCTGAAAACGATTTTACGGTCGCTTTTTCCGGAAAATGCCGAAACCCTTTATCGCGTAACAATAAAAATCGACAAAGCTGCCTTGCAATTCATGGGCGCCGGCAAATATATGTACGGTTTGTCGAGCGAACGGGCATCGGGCGATTCGGTGATTCAGGAATATACCGTTTACTCGTTGGAATATTTCGGCAAATGGTATCTGTCGTTTGCCGATCAAGCCGAAATCATCGAACCCGCCGAGTTGAAAAGTACGATCAAAGATTTGATCAAGAGAATAAAGCTGTAAATTGAAACCAAAAAATAAAAAGTCATGAACAACGAACAATTAGTTTCCTATTGCGGATTTTATTGCGGAACATGCCCCAAATACTTGTCGGGGCGATTCTTCCGAATGTGCCGTCGGGTACCGAAAATGCAAAGTACGGCCGTGTTGCATGGAACATCAATATTTTACTTGCGCGGATTGCCACGAATACGCGACGGTTCGCAATTGTCGAAAATACAATCCGCCGGCTGTCCGGTTGGGTGAATTTATCTCGAGTACAAGCCGTCGAAAAGCTATCGAGATGATTAGGGAAAAAGGATTGGCGGAATTCGCGAATTATATGGCCGACAAAAAACAGGTAACCGTAAAGACAAAAAATACAATCATCAATAAAAATATTTGACATGGAAAACTTAGGATTAAGAGACAAGGATGTTTTTCCTTCGGAAGATGTTCTGGAAAAGGTTTTGCGCGACAGTTATCCCGCATTCGAAGAATTGAATGGCGTACTGTCCGAATCGGGATTGAAACCCGAATGGAATTATTACAACGACGGGAAAGCGTGGTTATGCAAAATGTTGTTCAAAAAGAAAAATATCGGCTGGCTTTCGTTATGGGACGGCTTTTTCAAAACAACATTCTATTTTACCGAAAAGCATTTGGCTTCGATCGCCGATTTGGATATTGCGGAGAACATTAAGGAAGATTTTTGCCGCGCCAAGCCCAGCGGTAAACTGATGCCCATGATTATTGAAGTCTATCGTCAAGAACAACTCAAGGATATATTAACGATTGTCCGGTTCAAGAGAGATTTTAAATAACCGGCGGATTATTCGGAGCAAACAAACGGAATATTCCGTGCCAAGAAGCTGACAATCATGGTTGTCAATTTGAAAACGAAAAATAAGGATACGCTATTTTTCGGGGAACTTTTCGGGGGCTTTTTCGTTATAGTAAAATGCAGTTTTAATCGTTTGGCATCAAATGATTTTTGCGGTTCGGTACATGCGATTTGTATCGAAACCGTATGCTAACCGAATTGTTTCACATAAAATAAAAGTATCATGAATAAAGTAAAAGTCGGAATCAACGGATTCGGCAGAATCGGGCGTCTGATATTTCGGGCGTCGCTGAACAGAAGCGACATTCAAGTGGTTGCCATCAATGACCTTGTGGATGTTGATTACATGGCGTACATGTTAAAATACGATACCGTGCACGGTCAATTCAAAGGCTCGATAGAGGTGAAAGACGGAAAGTTGGTCGTTAACGGCAACGCCATACGCGTCACTTCGGAAAAGGAACCGAAAAATTTGAATTGGGGCGCGGTCGGAGCGGAATATGTTGTTGAATCGACGGGCATATTTCTGACCAAAGAAAAAGCGCAAGGGCACATTGACGCGGGAGCCAAATATGTGATTATGTCGGGACCTCCGAAAGATGATACGCTCATGTTCGTGCCGGGTGTCAACGACGACAAATATCCGAAAGGATTACAATTCGTATCCAACGCTTCATGCACCACCAATGCATTGGCTGTTGTTGCCAAAGTAATCAACGACAAGTTCGGTATTTCGGAAGCGTTAATGACCACCGTACACGCCACAACGGCCACGCAAAGAACGGTGGATGCCCCGTCGATGAAGGATTGGCGCGGCGGTCGTGCCGCTTCGGGAAACATCATCCCGTCAACAACGGGCGCGGCAAAAGCGGTAGGCAAAGTGATTCCCGAATTGAACGGAAAAATTACCGGTATGTCGTTCCGCGTTCCCGTATTGGATGTGTCGGTGGTGGATTTAACCGCCCGCTTGACAAAACCGACCACTTACGAAGAAATATGCAAAGCCTTGGAAGAAGCATCGAAAGGTAAGCTGAAAGGTTTGCTGGATTATACGAGAGATGCCGCGGTATCTTCCGATTTTATCGGCAATCCCCACAGCGCCATATTCGACGAAAAAGCCGGAATTCAACTGAGTCCGACATTTGTCAAATTGGTGGCATGGTACGATAACGAATGGGGATTTTCCAACCGGGTATTGGATTTCATCGCCCGTATGAACGGAGTGAATTCCAAATAAATCGACATGTACGTATAATAACGTTTTTCTCCGGTAAAAAAGGGCCGGTAATCACACACTATGATTACCGGCCCTTTTTTACCGGAGAAACCCGCAACGTTCGTTATTTCACTTCCGCAATATCACCCATCTTCCAACTCTTGTCGAAATACGGTTCGGTGGGTCCGTAGAGACGGAAATAAGCAAACCAGTGTTTTCCCGGAACGGTTTGTACCCAATTCTTTTCTTTCCCTGTCGGAGCTTTGGGGCCGAAGTAAAGATCAACGGAACCGTCCGCATTTTTGATAAGGTCTTTGCGCGACGACAAATCGGCATTCTTTTGTTCGTTAACAATCAAGCAACGGGTTTCCGAATCATACACCGTAAACGACCAGAAATGTGCCGCGGGCGGATCGACAGGAACGTGCAAAGTATAATTTTTGGCACCGTCGAGCCAAGCACCGGTGTTATCCGTGTAACCGCCGAGATAGGCTTGTCCCTTGCCGGGCACCTTGGTGAGCATTGATTTGGAAAAAGATACCGCTTCGTAGAAGAGCGCTGTGCGTTCCATTAGGTATTCGTGCGTAGAATTGCGTTGTTCGGCATTATCCATCGTAACCACATATTCCCAGTTCTTGTCATTCCAATGTTTGATGTTTGCGAAAGGCTTGGCATAGGTAAGCGACTGAACCATCAGCTCTCCGTATTTGGCACCGTCGAGCAACGTTTTCTTTTGCGCTTCGGTGGGATTGAACGGCTTGCCTTTTTCAATACCCAAATTTTGAAGCATCGCCATGTAGAACATATTGCGTTCCTGTACCGGTTCTTTTTGAATAATTTCGTACAAGCGTTGCCAGTAGTCCATTCCGCGAGGTTGTCCCAACAGGTAATTTGCGCCGGAAGGCGGTGTTACAATCTTGTTTGGTCGCGGATTATTGCGTGTCGAATAAGGATATAGCTTTATTTGCCCGGCGATTTCTTTCATCTTTCCGGGGTCGGGGTCAAGTACTCTTAAACCGATAAAGAAGTTATTCATATCGCATTGAAAAACCGTATAGCCTTTGGTATCTGTATTTTTTGCGCCGGGCGGCATGAACAGGTATTTAGCCGATTGACCAGGATGTGCGCCCATTTCGCCGAACACGGCAAACTCTTTCTGCCACATATCGAGCGCACCGCCCGCAACATTACCCGCAGGAATGTCGAGAACAAAAGGCCCTTCTTCCGACATGTCTATGAAGGTGAGCAAATAAGGTGTTGTTACATTGGCGGTAAGTATCCTCAACGTGTTTTCGTAACCGGTATACAGCACAATGTCGCCGTTTTGGGTTTTAAATACGTTTTGCTGCGTATACTCCCATTGTGCAAACGACACAATAGGTATCGCCCACATATAGGCTTGGCACGCTTGCTGGAAAGCCATTTCGGCATATATCTTGTTCACATCCCGCTTAGCGATGACATCGCCATTCATGGTAATTGGACCGAAAGGTGTTTCGACAACATTTTCCGAAGCCTTCCCTTCGGTTTTATTGTTGCCGGCTTGTTGCGTATCTCCACCGCAGCTTGACAAGCAAGCTGCAACGATTGCCACTGTGCAAATTTTTATGCTGATGATTTTCATCATGATATTTTGAACTCTAATTAATTTCATTCCTCATTATTTCACTTCTTCCGGTTCTCCCGCTTTCCACGACTTATCAAAGAACGGCGGCAACGGGCTGTACAGGCGGATCATCAAGAACCAGCCTTTTCCTGGCAAGGTTTGTATCCAGTTGGTATCTTTGGCATTACCCGGTTTTTTCGGACCGAAATAAACCACCGTCGAACCATCCGATTCGGCAACGGCAGCGGGTGTAGGATAATTCTGGCTGCCCACGCGCGGGAACATTTGCGGTGTTTCGAGCATCGAGCGGGGTTGATTGTCATACACCGTCAGCGACCAGAATTTGGCTGCGGGAATACCTTTGGGCAATACTACCTTGTATGTTTTGGCGCCATCGAAAGCAACGCCTTTCGAATCGAAGAAGGTAACCAAGTATTGCGAACCGATGTTGGGCAGACGCATACACATGGCCGGAGTGATACCCGTGGCCGTATAAAACATCCCGATACGCGAATCCAACTTACGCGCTCCGTCGTAAGGGAATTGTTTCACGCCTTCGCGAGTTATTTCGGGCGGCGGCGTTAAGAATTCATACCCGCCCGCAAACAACGAATTGACCCAATGAGAATTTCCGCCGTAGTATCCGAACCCTTCGCTTGCACGCGGGGCAAACGATATGGTGCGACTCGCCGCATTGCCCACGGTGATCGCTTCCGTCAATATTTTTTTCATCCGAGCATCGGGATTGAACGATTTTCCTTTCACGATGCCGATAGCATAAAGTTGTCCCGCAATGTCGGGATCAAGCGCTTCGGCCGGTTCGGCTTGTACCGCCTTATCCAACATCTCGAAAAACGAATAATCGGCGGGCGGTATGGTGTTCATCACGCGGTTACTCCCTTCGTGGAATTTGATTTCGGGCGCCTGTTGCAGTTGTCCCAACTTGCTTTCGCCCGCAAGGAACGAAGCAATGGTGGTACCGTAACCGCCGGGAACGTACGGATACATCTTTAATGTCGATTTTACCAGCTTATCGATTTCCGCGATCGGCTGTTCGTCAATAAATGCACGGCCAAGTAATGCAACGCGGTTGGTTCGCGAGTGACGGATAAAATAACCCTCTTCGGGCAATTGCCCCGCATAGCCCTCGGGCACGATCAAGTATTTGCCGCCCAATCCGCGATCGGCGCCCGGAATGCCAAAGTCGCCTACCCAGCGCCACCACATATCATCGAAAATGCCCAACGTGTTCGGTGGTGTTTCGACAACCACGGGACCGTTGCTCAAATCCAAATAAGTCCAAAAATAATATGTATCGGCATTGGCCGTGAGGAAAAGCGATTTGCTGTTCATCAGTTTCGAAAACACCAACACCTCGCCGTCCTTGATGCCTTGTTCCAAAAAGCCGTTACGTATGGCATATTGCGACACGGCCGCATATCCGTTGATAAACGCATCCACGCCGCGGATGTAGTCCAATTCGTCCCAAAGCGCTTGGGCCGTTTTTGTCGACGGCATGCCGTCTTTGAATTCCAGCACTCCCATACGGGTTTTCTCCGATTTGTCGGGAGTGGAAATGGATTTTAACGTTTCGGGAGATACCTGTGCCGACAATACCCCGCAGGTAAAAACAATTGCAAGGCCGATATATGTTCTTTTCATCTTCTTCATATAAATAAGTTATTTGCTTTTAACAACAGCGGGCGGCGTATAACCTTTCACCATCGATTCTTCGGGCCAGTATGCACGCAACAGAAATCCGAATTTGTCGGATGGTACGGGCAACCAATTGGAAGCTTTGTCGCCTTCGGGTTTCTTATTTTGCAAATAAATGGTCAATGAACCGTCGGCATTGAATTTCAGATCTTTGTTCTTGGTTCCCAACGAGTATATTTTCTCGGAATTCTGATAGAAGAAATGATGTTCGTCATATACCGTCAATGACCAGAATCCTTTCACGGCAGGTAATGTCTCCTTGGTAAAAGTGATGGTGTAATCGGTGCGCCGGCCGTTCAGTTCTTTCCCGTCACCGTCAAAATCTTGATTGTAATAAATCGTTTCCACCGGCTGATTCACGAAAATATTGGCACGAGCGGCAGCCGTACGACTCAGGTAATCTGTTCCGAAAGCGGCGCCGTTTTTGGTAGTGTTCCAATGATTTCCCACGGGTATGCCCACGTTTTTGAATTGACGAAACGGTTCAATCAACTCCTTTTCGGCATCTTTGGCCGCTTTCACCAAAACATCTTTCAACTCTTGGTTTTTGCTCGCCGCATCCAATACCGATTGATACCAACCATATAAGGCTTCCTCGCCTTTCAACGGCGGAATTTCTTTCATTACCATGGGCAATTCGTCGAAGAACTTTTCGGGAATCACGAAAGCAACTTCTTGTCCGCCGCCGCTCTTATGCGTATCGGGAAACGAAGGAACTTTTGTCCAATCTTTGGTTTTCATCTTGCCGTCGAATTGCGCTACGGGATACATTACGACTTGATTGATGAGCGGTTGAACGGCAGCCTTATCTTCCGGCGTGTTGTTCATGAAAGCCCGCGGAATAACCACTGCCATGTTGGTGTTGGAACGGAATACTTTGGTGATTCCCTGCGGAACGTCGCCTTTCCAGTCGGGACCGACAATCATGTAAAAACCGCTTTTGCTGCCATACATGGCGCCCAGTCCGCCGATTCCGTCGGTGCGTTGATTGACCATTTGCACCATCCAAAAACGATCGCCGAAATCGGGAACTTGAACAATCACGGGGCTTTCATTCAGCATCGCTATGCCGAAACCGTATACCACATCCTGATTGGGACATGCCACATAACGTTCGGCGGGCGTGATGTAATCGGCCAACATACATAATTGTCCTACGGGAGCAACCGGCACCGCACCGCCGTTCAGCCCCGGCTCGGGAACTTGGCGCATCACCAGCACACGGTTGTGCATGTTTACCATGGGCCAACCCCAGAAGTACATTTGCTTGCCCACCTGATAGACATATTCTTTGGTCATGATTGTACCGGCAACGGGTCCGGTAACTTGTTCCGTCTTTTCGGGAACGTTTGATACTTCATTTGCCGATTTTACGGTTGTTTGTTCCGTTGTCTTACTTTGATTTCCGCCGCACGCCGCAAATATCGATAACGAAACAATTGCCAAAACTCTTAAATATTTGTATCTCATTTTGATTCCGATTAAAAAAGATTATAAAACTTGTTTCCGTATTTCACCATAAAAACAATTATCCCGCTCTTTTGTTGGGAAGCAGCACAAAAGACCGGGAATCGATTGTTTCTTCTCGGCAAAGCAATAAGACGAATAAAAAATATACCGCTTTATGTAATCAATCGGTAATTGAAAAACCGGCCTTTCAATACTTTGGTTGGTTCGACCAAAAAAAATCGATTGGTCGAACTTTACTTTTTCGTATTCCGGGAGGAATGGGCAACAATCGGGTTGTTGCGGTTACGGAATATTCCGACAAAGGGATAAGTTGTATGATTTAAGTAATAACCGATATGGGAAACGATGAAATGCCGTGGCAAAACAACGACTCATTAGGCAAAATAGAAATATGGAATTTAACTTAACCGCATTGCTCCGCGTACCCTCATGCAACCAGGCCTGCAGGTGATGAAACGATATTTTTCTCTCCGGGGAAATAGTTTATTTCGGCGATTTTTTTGTTTTTCGGTTGATTAGCATCACGCTGAGCAAAATAATGATCAATCCTAATATCTGTATAACGCTTACCTGTTCTTTTCCGAATGTTTTGCCGATGAAAACGGCAACAAAAGGATTGACGTATGCATGTGTGGCCACTTCCGTGGCGGGACGAACCTTGAGTAACCATACATAAGCGGAATAGGCAAGTATGGAACCAAAAACGATTAGGTACGCCAATGAAAGCCATGCGGAAACGGGTACCGTAATCAAGTCGGTACGGATATCTCCCGTTACGACGGAGCATAACCAGAACATACCGGCAGCAAAAAGCATCTGCCATGCCGATCCCGCAAAGGCATTGACTTCCTCTTCTCCGGACGAACGATATTTGGCATACAGCGTACCCAACGCCCAGGAAATACAACCAAAGATGAGAATAAGTACTCCGTACTCTCTGTGTTCATGTATTCCGTCGGTTCCGAGTTGTTCGACATAAAGCATCAGCACACCAAAAAATCCGATAACGATCCCTATGATTGTTGCCGGGTTTCGGAAATTCTTTTTCCACATCCGTGCATCCAAAGCCATGATCCAAATTGCTGTAGATGAGGCAATAATGGCAACCAAACTGCTGCTCAAATACCGTTGGGCCAGCATCACCACGGCCATATCGATAAAGAGCAGCACGATGCCGCTTACGGCGGACTTTTTGATCAGACTCTTTTTAAATACGGGCTCACCTCTTTTGTAACACCATCCGAGCAGTATCAGTCCGGCAACGGTGAAACGAATGGCGCCGAGCAAAAACGGAGGAAAACCTTTCAAGGCAACTCCTATGAAATAATAAGTGGAGCCCCATACCACATAGATGAGGAAATAAGCAATAATGATGCTTACTTTCCTTTTTTTATCCGTTTCGCCCGGTTGCATGATCATCCCAATACATTTTTGATCTTGTTCAATCCCTTTACGAGAAGTTCTCGGGGGCAGGCTATATTCAGGCGGATGAAATTTTCGCCGCCTGCACCGTACATGCTGCCTTCATTGATCCGAAGGTTTTCCTTTTCGAGCAGGATTTTCGCTATCTCGGCCGAAGATTGCCGCAATACGGAACAATCGATCCACACGAGATAAGTAGCCTCCAATGTCGATATCGGAAATTGCGGAAGATATGTTGCGAAAAAATCTTTCAGATAACGATAGTTGTCGTAAAGGTATTCCTTCAGTTGCTCCAACCATTCTTCTCCTTGGGTGTAAGCGGCAATCAAGGCTTCGACGGCAAAAGGATTTATTTCGCACACTTCGTTTATGTTCAGCGCTTTGTCGATCTTTTTCCGGATGGTTTCGTCGTCGGCATGAATGTTGGCGACTTGCAAACCCGCCAAGTTGAATGTTTTGCTCGGAGCGGTACATGTTACCGATCGGGAAAGAAAATCGTCGCCGGCAGAGGCAAAAGGGATGTGACGAAATCCGGGATAAACCAAATCGCAATGTATCTCGTCCGAGACCACCGTAACGTTGTTTCTCAGGCATATGTCGCCCATTCTTTTTAATTCTTCCCAGGTCCAAACTCTCCCCACGGGATTATGCGGACTGCAAAGCAACATCAATTTCGCTTTCGGGTCGGAGCTTTTATCCTCGAGGTCGCCGAAATCGACGGTATAGGTTCCGTTCGTATACAACAGTTTGTTTTCGACTATTTCGCAGCCGTTATTACGTATGGAAGAAAAGAAACAGTTGTATACGGGTGTTTGTACGATCACCTTGTCGCCGGGAACGGTCAGCGCCTTGATAATCGCTGACAGCGCCGGCACCACACCGGTCGTGAAAAGTATCCCTTCTTTTTGAAAAGTAAAATGATGACGGCGCTCAAACCATTCGATGACGGCATCAAAATATGCATCGGGCACCTTTGTATATCCGAAGATACCGTGACGCACTCTTCGCTCCAGCACCTCGATGACGGGTTCGGCCGTGCGAAAATCCATATCGGCTACCCACATGGGCAACACATCGTCGTTCGTCGCCGAATCCCATTTATAGGAATTACTGTTTCTGCGCGGGACGATTTCGTCAAAATTATACTTCATCGCTGCAACACGTTACTTCGTTCCGTAATTTGATCTCGCAGGCGCCGGGATTCTTACAATTTTCGTCGATAATGATTTCGCCGACGCTTTCGGCAACGATATATCCGCCGCCGGGATTCTTAATACTCGTAACGGGGCCTTTGATCCGGGCTTTCAACGTACTGTATTCAAAACACAGGTCGGCATCGGGCGCCATCACGCAATTTTCCATGACCAGATCTTTGGCATAACAGAGGGCCTGCGTCCCGGAAATGGTACAATTTACCAACCGCAGGTTTTTCGAATGCCATCCGAGGTATTCGCCGCTGATCACGGAATCGTACACGGTTACGTTTTGAGTATTCCAAAAAGCATCTTTCGAATCGAGTTGCGCATTGCGAATCTCCACGTTCCGAGCATCCTGAAAAGAATAATTTCCCTGCAACTTGAATCCGTCAATTTTTATGTTCGAACCATTCATAAAAAGATAGTCGCCGCATTTGATTTCCACATCGCGGAACTCGACGTTACGACAATTCCAACAACACTCGGCCGCATTGGGCAGTTTCACGTTTTCAAGGTACAGCCCGTCGATCTCCCGGAACATTTTGGGCGCATCCACGATCGTGTTGGTCATACGGATGTTTTTCGAGTACCAAATGGCGGCCCGGCTGTAAACGGTAAAAAGGCAATGATCGATCAAAACGTTTTCGTTATGCCAGAACGGGTATTTACACATAAACTCGCACCGATAGGCTTCCACGTTATTGCATTCTTTGATGGCCGATTCGCCCGGATAAAACTTCACGTTTTCGAGACGAATGTTGTTTTCGGCAAAAAGAGGACGTTCGCCCTCAAAAAATCTGTTGCTGATTAACTTCATTATTATTTGTTGTTTTCCGTTATTAATCTTATCTATTTGGTAAGCTTTAACCGCTTACCGTATGTAAGCATACGCCATACCCATTCCAACGGACCGAATTGGAAATAGCGCATCCATACATAACCGAAAAAAACTTGGAAAATGAAAACTCCCATTGCAATGAGTTCTACATAAACCAATCCCATTGTTGCACCCAATCCGAAACCTATCCCGTAAAAAATGATCATTCCGATGACCGATTGTCCAATATAATTCGTAAGCGCCATTCTTCCGGGCATTGCCAACATTTTAAAAGCGAATCGATCTTCCTTTTTTACATACAGGAGACAAATAGCGGTAATGTAGGCCAAACTCAAGGGAACCACGCTGATCGCATAAATCGCGGAGTGCCCCGTTAAACTTAACGGTCGGCCGTTCATCGCACTCCATGCGTAAAGCACGGATGTCGGAAGACCGATGAGAAACCCGTAAAAGCGGATTCTTTTCAATAAAGCTTTGTTACCTTCAAGATCGGCATATATCCTATTCCTGCCGATATATAAACCGAACAAGAATAATCCCAACACTTTGAAAACCCTGTGTCCTTCGATAAATTCTTGCATGCGGATAAATGAACCGGCCAAATTAAATTTGAGGACATCCGTATAACTTTTTCCTTCCGCAAGCCATACCGGGAAATTATCTTCCGTAATACCTGCTTTATCATGGAAATACCGAGTGACATTGATGACGGACGCTGCCGGATTCAGATCAAAAAGCATGATAAAGGCGTCTGCAACAATAGGAAACAGAATCAGCGAAACCGACCATATCAATAATTTCTTATCGGATAAATTTCCGAATAACGGAAGGAGCAAACCCAAAGCCGCATACAGGATAAGAATATCACCGGCCCACAGAAACAACAGATGCATGAGGCCGATGATCAGTAAAATGATCATTCTGCGGTAAAAAATCGTTAGTCCGTTCTTGTTCTTTCGGCGTGCATTGGATAAGATGATCGAAAAACCGATACCGAACAAAAGCGAGAAGATGGTATAGAACTTACCGTCGATAAAAATGTATTGCAGGTACTTTATTACATTGTCGATACCCGCCGTGGGCATGGCTGCGGTTACCTCGCTTTTCTGAAAAGTATACAGCGAAAATTCGGGGTAATTGGCAAGACAAATCCCGAATAAAGCAACTCCTCTTAAGATATCGAGAATCGGGTAACGCTCGGAAGATGTGACAGGATTACTTTTATTTGACATTATCGGATGATCCTCGGTATTTATTTTTCCCGTATTTACAATGAGGTTGCTCAAAATGACTCTCTTATCGTGTTATTGCGAGCGATAGCGAATCAAATCTTATGGAATAATAACGAATTGTTCCGTCGTTCCTTATCGCAATGACGTTCATTCTTGATTTTTAAAACCCTTGTAACGGGATTATTTCACGGGTGTTGCCGTGTTGGTATTTGATTTCTTGTTATTATTTTGAACTGCATGTTTTCAATGTTTCCGGCATATTTGTTCCCTTGTGATGATTACATTTACGGGAACCAACAATGATACTGCCGGTTAACAAAGGTATGAACTTTTTTCATACCGTTCCGATTTCCCCGATACGGAAAAGGTCATTTTAAATATTATTAACAATAAAAGAAAAAATTCTTGATACCGATTTTGCCGATTTATTGATATCTTGCGCGGATATTGCAACGGAAAGGGAGCATTAAACACATCCGGGCGATTTTTTTGTTTTTCGGAACCCATAATCGTCTTTTTCTTTCTCATCCGTTATACAAAATAATGATAAAATTCCATTTAAAATGACAATTCCGAACAACAGGATCAGCTTGGTTGATGCACTTCGCGGATTTGCCTTGCTGGGCATCATCCTTCTGCATAATGTAGAACATTTTGACATTGCTAATTTCGTGAAGTCTTCTGGTCCGCTTTTGGCCGAAATAGACCAATGTTTGTGGGATACGATTTTCTTTATTTTCGGTGGAAAGATGTATGCCATTTTCGCTCTGACATTCGGATTCAGCTTCTACATACAGTTTGAGAATCGCAGAAAGCGCGGAGAAAAATTTGCCGGTCGTTTCTTTTGGCGAATGTGCCTGCTGTTCGCGTTCGGAGTCTTTCATGTCATGTTCTACTCGGGCGAGATACTGTCTGTTTACGCGATCGCCGGGATGTTGATCATCCCTTTAAGAAACCTAAGTACAAAGGCACTTACGCTATTAATGATCATCTTGGTCCTCGAACCTTGGGAATTGATTCAACTGGGTGTCGGGCTGGTTAATCCCGAATATGTTCCCATCAATTATCCGCGCATGTTTTACGGCAATGCCGTAGAAGCGGCAACAACCGGAAGTTTCCGGGATGTTGTAACCACCAATTTGACTTCGGGCATGGCAAACGCTCATATTTTCGCGTGGGCCTCGGGGCGTTATTTTCAAACGCTTGCCCTGTTTCTCCTCGGTATCATCATGGGTCGGAAAAGATTGTTTGCAGAAGCCGATCAAAAAAGCGGATTTTGGGTGAAAGTATGGTTGATATCCATCATCTGTTTCATTCCGCTGTATGCACTTAAGATTTGTCCGCTCATTTCGGAGTTGCGCCCCGGTATTTCCGCTCCGTTGAAAGTATTACTGAACATGTGGAGTAATCTCTTTTTTGCCGCATTTTGGGTATCTTCATTCGTATTGCTGTGGGTAAAAACAAAGTTCCGAACCGTCGAAGCAGGACTGATTCCCTACGGAAGAATGAGTCTTACCAATTATTTATGTTCCTCTGTCATCGGGACGTTTATTTATTATAACTGGGGATTAGGGCTGTATGCTACTTCCGGACCGTTGTTCAGTCTGCTCACCGGCATGGCTATTTTCACGATCCAATTGTTGTTCAGCAGGTGGTGGCTCGCGCGTAATCAACGCGGACCGTTGGAATGGACATGGAATAAACTCATGTGGATAAAATTGAGGTAGGATTGAAAGTTCCAACAGCCTGTGCGAATGTTTATCAAAATCTTACGATTTTATGTTATTCAATTGGTTTTACTGGAAAAATTTGATTTAGAGATGAATGAATTGAAAGAATATGAATAAAAGCCGATATCAACAGGCTGTCGTAAAACATTTTGAGTTCAGTGGTTATTCGAACATTCTACCACGCATTAATTTTGGTAATTGCATTGCCGCTCAACGTGTTTTTTCCGTTTTTCTTTATCTTTAAATTTTGGTAATGGAGGCTATATAGGGTTATTTGTATTTTCACACAACAAAAATAATCCCTTTGTCCCTATTGGCCAATTCCTTATAGAAGCATACTTTTTACATCACCACCACATTATTTTAAATAAATGAAGACTTTCAGATTTTTGGTTTTGTTGGCTTTACCGGGGCTTTATACCTGTGGTATTACGTTCGGTCAAACTATCGAATACAAAAAGATCAGTTTATCGATACATGTCGGTATGGATTTCCCGATCGGCACATCCAATACCGCAGGGGATGATCGCGA
>JAVBNP010000215.1:0-5470 GCA_031551455.1 Bacteroidales bacterium
AATCGAGGTTGCTTCGTCCGTAAATATTTCTTCGTTCATCGTTCCGTAAACAACGGAATTTCCGAAAAATACGTTGCCGGAAATTTTTCCTTCCGTTTTTAATCCCGAACCGAAATAGGTATTGCTAACGGTTAAGGCGGGAATATTTCTGCGAAAAATGTATGGCGAATAGTTGTCGGCTATGGTACAATGGATGAAACGAGACGTACCGCCGCAAAACAATCCCGTCGTATAATATCCGCAATTAACGATCAAACAATTGATGGCTTCAATGTCGGATGCAAAAACCATTAATCCGGAATGCGACATGTCGGAAATGATAACGGCATCCAATGTAATGGCAGGAACCAAGTCATACTCGGGATTTCCGAACAATAAACCGTTGGTGCCGTTTCGAATCTCGACCCGACGCAGCAAATTGTTTCGACTTGCGGTGGTGAAAACAATGCTTCCCCATTGTCCCGGAATCTTTTGATATGCTTTTTCCAATCGATCGCCCGCAAAAACAACGGGACGATCCGTCGTTCCTTCTGCCGTTAAGGTACCTTTGACAATAATATCGGCATTTTTGTGTAAATAGACATGTACGCCCGGTTCAATACGCAAGGTTTCCAACGTATCGACCGTTAAACGTTCATAGATAAGATACGGTTTTGTCCCCGACCAAGTTTCACTTCGAACGGTTGCATCGCGCAGGATGAATACGTCTTGTCCGTATGCTTCCAAACAAACGCGTTGTTTGTTGGTATTGGTTTCGAAAAGAATCGAATCGTTAACGATAACGGGCAGATCGCTATTTTGCGGATCGACGGTCACTTCCACAAACACATACATGCTGTCTTTGGCTGCAATCTCCACATTTTGAGCGCTTGTTGCCGCCAATCCGTCGATATTGATTCGAAAAGGCGAATCGGCTCCTCCCGCCAAAACAACATCGGTTCGAACCGCCCGATCACCCGGATTGTATACCATCAAACGCTTGGTAACCGAACTCAATGTGGTGAACACGGTATCGAACCGAACGGTATCGACGGAAAATTTCAAACGGAAAGCGGGATCATATGCCACATCGTTTTTGGAGCATGCAATGATGAGAAAAATCGCCAAAAGACAACCAACAATCGGCTTTACGGAATATTTGAAAATAAACACCGGCATTTTAGGAAGAAGTGCCGGCGAACATTCTGCTCGGAAACGCGAATAAAACGTATTTTTCGACAATTGTTTCATTTCGAGATTAATCGAGAAACATAATCGGCCAACTCGTTGATCCGAAAACCGTCGACGGGACGCAACAATATGTGTACTTCGATGCATTCGGCAAGTTTCCGCAACAAATCGAAATGGATACGCTCGATCCCCATCACTTTCACGAAAGAAGGGCGATAAGTGTTATCTTTCAGCGCCATAAATTTATCGATGCCCGTCAAAGAGATGTCTTCAAATCGATTGTCGGCATGTCGTCCGAGAATATAAACTGCTTTGGAAGGAGTTGTTTCGGAAACAAAAGCGGTATGTTCGGGATAACCGTGTTTTTCCGCATGGTTACCGAGCGATCGCGCAAGCAACGGATTATATCCCAATTTCCGACCGACGTCGTCGCAAAGTTTGAGTTGCGGCATCCCGGGATTAACCATCGGTAACCCCGAGTCGGCAAACGAAATGGCGCTCACATCATCGGCAAGCATCCGATAACCTCGGGTTACCAAAGCCGCAGCCAATGTGGATTTACCGATACCCGACGGCCCGGAAAAAGTGATCGCCCGGTTGTCAACGCATATGGAGCTGCCGTGAAAAGGCAACATTCCGCGTTGATGCAACATTGCTCCCATCGCCGATCCCAACAAATAAAGACGAATGTCATCAAAAGAGGCATCCGGACAGGGGTAAACTTTAATTTCTCTTCCGTCACGAATCAAGAAACAAGCCACTCCGGCAATTCGGAGAAGCAATCGTTGCGGATCGCCTTCGACTCGATTTCCTGCCGACGATATTTCATCCGAATGTTCGGGCATGGTCTCCGTCAATATTCGAACGTCGGGAGCGGATTGTTCCGTCTCGGGCAGCAACTCGGGACATTCGAATTGCGACTCGATAACAAGGCCGAAAGCGCGATAAAAAAATTTCAACGTTTTACGAATCGAAAGTTCAACAGGCAAAGATAGTTTTTCCTTTTAAAACTTAGTTTTAAGCCTCATGAGGATACATTAAGACGACTATGTTCGTCGGGATGATTTTTGTTTTTTATCCGACGGGAGAAACCATGCCACGATTCCCAATAAAGGCAGGAAAGAACAAATACGATACACGTATTCGATTCCGCTTTGGTCGACGATTTTACCGAGTACGGCGGCCGCAATCCCGGCAATGCCGAAAGCCAACCCGAAAAACAAGCCGGCAACGGTTCCGGTTTTTCCGGGTAAAAGTTCCTGCGCATAAACCAATATGGCCGAAAATGCCGACGAAAGAATCAATCCGATGAAAATACTCAGAATGCATGTCCATGTGAGATCGGCGTAAGGCATTAGCAAAGTGAACGGCGCTACCCCGAGGATGGATGCCCAAATCACGTATTTACGTCCCACACGATCGCCCACGGGCCCGCCAATCAACGTACCGGCGGCAACGGCAAACAGAAACACAAAAAGATAAATTTGCGACTCTCTGACCGAAACACCGAATCGGTGCATCAGGTAAAAAGTATAATAATTATTGATGCTTGCCGTATAGACGTATTTCGAGAAAATCAACACCAACAAGACAATCAATATCATGATGACTTTGGATCGCGGTAAAGACGATTTGCGGACTTCGACGGTGTTTCGCTTGCGTTTCATCCGTTTCAAATTGTTTCGGTACCATCGGCTGACCGGAATCATCACCGCAATGGCAAGCAACGCAACCAAAGAAAACAGTTTAATATTTTGCTGCCCGTAAGGTGCGACAATTAATGCGGCCAAAAGAGGACCAAGTGATCCGCCCAAATTACCGCCGACTTGAAACAACGATTGTGCCATACCGTGCCTTCCGCCCGACGCCATGCGTGCCAATCGCGACGATTCGGGATGAAATATGGCAGAACCGAAACCGATAAATGCTACGGAAACCAGCACTTGCCAGAGAGCGGCGGACATCGAGAGAAACAACAGTCCGCACATCGTAAAGGTCATCCCGACGGGTAACGATAACGGTTGAGGTTTTCTGTCGGTATACCAACCCACAACGGGCTGAAACACGGACGACGAAAATTGAAAGGTGAGGGTGATCAATCCTATCTGCGTGTAACTGAGATGCAGCGGATCCTTGATCAGCGGATAAATAGCCGAGACCAACGATTGCAACATGTCGTTACATAAATGCGAGAGACTTAACGCCCATAATATGGCAAATGTAGCCCCTCCCGCTACAATATTTCTTTTTGTCTTATAGTTCATCGATTAAGACATGTAAGATCGTAAGAGAGTAAGACGTGTAAGAGAGTGGTACCTGCGACAATTAATCTTCATTCTTCCCTTTTCCCTCTTCCCTCTTCCCTATAACACTCCTTTGGTGCTCGGCAATTCGTATCGGTAAATATCCCGTCGGATCGCCATTTTCAAGGCGCGAGCAAATGCTTTAAACGTACCTTCGATTTTATGGTGTTCGTTTTCGCCTTCGGCTTTGATGTTCAAGTTCATTTTTGCGGCATCACTCAGCGATTTAAAAAAATGCAAAAACATTTCCGTAGGCACGTCGCCCACTTTTTCGCGTTTATACTCGGCATTCCACACCAACCAAGGTCGTCCACCGAAATCGAGCGCCACGCTGCAAAGGCAATCGTCCATCGGCAAACAAAAACCATAACGTTCGATGCCCCGTTTGCTTCCCAAAGCGGTATACAATGCTTCGCCCAAAGCAATACCCGTGTCCTCAATCGTGTGATGTTCGTCCACATGCAGATCGCCCCGTGTGCGGATGGTTAAATCAATACCCGAATGTTTACCGATTTGTTCAAGCATGTGATCAAAAAATCCCAAACTCGTGGAAATGTCGCATCGGCCGTTTCCGTCCAAATTCAATTCCACGTAAATGTTGGTTTCTTTGGTGGCACGTTGTATTACAGCGCGTCGTTCGCCGGCAAAAAGCAATTCGGCAACCCGATCCCAATCGGTGGTCGCCAAAACACAGGTTTCCCGTAAATCGGAGCGATCGTCGAGCAACCGTTCATCGTTCAGCAAAATGCCTTTGCAGCCCAAATTTTTCGCCAACTCGATATCCGTTAATCGGTCGCCGATGACAAACGAATGCGCCAAATCGTATTCTCCCGAAAGGTACTTTCCGAACATTCCCGTACGCGGTTTGCGCGTGGGAGCATTGTCTTCGGGAAACGATCGATCGATCAAGATATCGTCGAAACCGATGCCTTCACCGGCAAAGGTTCGGATGATTTTGTTGTGTGCCGGCCAAAAATCATCTTCGGGAAACGATGCGGTTCCCAATCCGTCTTGGTTGGTCGCCATCACGAATTCGAAATCCAAATTTTTACGAATAAAATACAAGTTGCGAAACACTTTGGGGTAAAACTCCAGTTTTTCCAAATCGTCTACCTGATGATCCGAAACGGGTTCTTTAATCAATGTCCCGTCTCTGTCAATAAATAAGGCCTTTGTCATGAGTATTTCCGATTGGTGAAAAATATTTAATTATCATGCAATATCCGATATTGTTTTTCGTTTCCTTTAATAAACGGGTATTTACCGTTTTGCATGACCGAAAATATCCGTAAATATCAATTAAAATAAAACTCCAAAATTTGCCTATGGCCGAAAATTATACTCTTCTGTTCTTATCGCAACAATTCCCCGACTTCGAACATTTTTCCGTTTTTTCATACGATTAAATTCTCCCTGATGCGAATGTTGCCGATTTCCTGCAAAAAGCCGAACGGCAGGTGAGCCGTCAAACGCTCGAAAATGTTTATTCGTTTGCCGAAGCTTCGTTGCAATCGAGAAAATAATATTGCCCCGGCCGACTCCTTCGAACATTTGTCGAATTCGACAGATGCCTAAATTCTTACCGAATATTAAAAAACCTTTCCGCATTTCGGAAAGGTTTTTTGTATTTCAATGACGATTTATCGATCGTTTTATGCCTTTCCGGCGCTGCCCAATACGCTGGTCACTTTATGCATGTACAATTCTTTCAACGCATCGCGTGCGGGACCCAAATATTTGCGCGGGTCGAATTCGGCGGGTTTGGTGGCGAACATTTCGCGAACGGCGGCAGTCATCGCCAAACGTCCATCGCTGTCAATATTGATTTTACAAACGGCTGACGAAGCAGCTTTGCGCAATTGTTCTTCGGGAATACCGATGGCATCTTTCAATGCTCCGCCGTATTTGTTGATAGTGGCTACCAGGTCTTGAGGAACGGATGACGCGCCGTGCAACACGATGGGGAAACCGGGAATACGTTTTTCGACTTCTTCGAG
>JAVBNP010000196.1:0-5336 GCA_031551455.1 Bacteroidales bacterium
GATCGAGGCCGATTTGCCGTCCAAAATCAAAAAGTATTTTACGCCAAGCGATGAGCAAAATTAAAGCAGCCATTACGGGAATCGATGTGTTTCTTCCCGAGTATAGGTTGACCAACGATGAACTGAGTACTATGGTTGACACTTCCGACGAATGGATCATGCAACGCGTCGGTATAAAAGAAAGAAGAATCTTCAAAGAAGGAGCAACCTCCGACATGATGGCCGAAGCCGCAAAAAAGCTTTTGGCGAAAACAAACACCTCTCCCGACGAAATCGATTTCGTGATTGCCGCCACCAATACGCCCGACATGTTTTTTCCCGCAACGGCGTGCATCGTATGCGATAAGGTCGGAATTACCAATGCTTGGGGATACGATTTGTTGGCCGCTTGTTCCGGATTTCTTTTCGCACTCGAAACGGTAAGTAAGTTTATTGAGTCGGGACAATACAAAAAAGTATTGCTGTTGGCGGGCGATAAGATGTCGGCCATAACCGATTACACCGATCGCAATACGTGTCCGCTTTTCGGTGATGCCGCAACCGCACTGTTGATCGAGCCGACAACCGAGGATGTCGGGATAATGGATCATATTTTAAAAGTGGACGGCGTGGGACGTCACCATCTGTATTTGCAGGGCGGCGGGTCACAATATCCCGCATCGCACGAAACGGTGGACAAACGAATGCATTACACGCATCAAGACGGCAAAACGGTGTTCAAATTTGCGGTGTCGCGTATGGCGGACGCTGCCTTCGAAATGATGAAACGCCATCATATCGAACCCGACGATTTGTCTTGGTTGGTGCCTCATCAAGCCAATTTACGCATCATTGATGCTGTTGGTCGCCGTATGGGACTAAGTCCCGATAAGGTGATGATCAATATCGAAAAATACGGTAACACCACGGCGGCAACCATTCCGTTGTGTTTGTACGAATGGTCGAATCGACTGAAAAAAGGCGATAAATTGATCTTGGCGGCTTTCGGCGGCGGATTTACGTGGGGAGCCATTTATTTGAAATGGGCATACGATCCGAAGTAATTTTTGATATTTTAAACGGTTGATTTTTGAGCGAAATCTCAAGAATTAATCATCAAAACATGCAGACGTGGCGTAATTGGTAGCCGCGCCGGACTTAGGATCCGGTGCCGAAAGGCGTGGGGGTTCGAGTCCCTTCGTCTGCACCAAGCTGTTTGAGAAACAGAGATGTGATAATTTATTGATATTCTTGTCGGTAAATTACAGACAACTACGATTTGTTTTCCCTGTAATTTTTCGTTTTCCGTTCGCCAACTCGACGATTTCCACGTTATAAATATCTTGAGGGAGTGCCGTTTCCGCTTTCTCGGGCCATTCGACGAAACAATAATTTTCCGGCGTAAAATATTCCTCGCATCCGAAATCAAACGCTTCTTCGGGTTTATTGATTCGATAAAAATCGAAATGATAAATCATCCCGTTATTACCCGCATTGTACTCGTTTACCAGAGCAAACGTGGGGCTGGTAACGATCCCCGTTACGCCCAAAGCTTTGCAAAGCGCTTTGATAAACGTTGTTTTTCCCGCACCCATTGCTCCGTAAAATGCGAAATGTTTGCAACCTTCCGTTTGTCGGAGAAATTCCGATGCGGCACGATTGATATCCGATAAAGACATCTCAATCGATAACATAAGGCGTTTCTTGGTATACGTAATAATTGAGCCAATTCGAAAACAGTAACCCGGCATGACTTCTCCAACGCATGAGCGGCGTTTGGGAAGGATCGTCGTTCGGGAAATAATTGTACGGTACTTGAATGTCCAAGCCTTTGTTTAAATCACGTTCATATTCTCCTTTGAGCGTCAAAGCATCGTATTCGGAATGGCCGGTAACGAAGATGCGACGTTTGGAAACATCTCTTACCAAATATACACCCGCTTGAGCCGATTCGGAAATAATTTCAAGTTGCGGCGCCTTTTCGATATCCGCGCGACGGATTTCCGTATGGCGCGAGTGGGGAACAAGAAATACGTCGTCGAACCCGCGCACGATGGGTACCTTCGAATTATTCAGCGTATGGGGAAAAATGCCGAACATCTTGTGAGACAGAGGGTATTTCGGAACACCGTAATGATGATACAGCCCCGCTTGAGCCGCCCAACAGATGAAAAAAGTCGATGTCACGTTATGTTCCGCCCAATCCATAATTTCGGTTAACTCGGTCCAATAATCCACTTCTTCGAATTCGAGAAGTTCAACCGGAGCGCCCGTAATGATCAATCCGTCGAAACGTTTATGCCGCACTTCGTCGAACGTCTTGTAAAATGTCTCCAAGTGTTCGATCGGCGTGTTTTTGGACGTATGACTCAACGTGTTCATTAAGGTAACTTCGACCTGCAACGGCGTATTGGATAACATCCGAAGCAAATGAGTTTCCGTGGTTATTTTAATCGGCATCAAGTTCAACAGTAACAGCCGCAACGGGCGTATGTCCTGATGAACGGCACGACTTTCGGTCATCACGAAAATATTTTCCTCTTTGAGGACTTCGAGTGCGGGCAGATTATCGGGTATGTTAACCGGCATGATGTTTTATTTCTGATTATCGACTGCAAAGTTAGAAAAAACCGGTTGTCCGACAATTCGGATCTGTCGGCTTCCGGAAACCTTTCGGGAACGATATTTGTTGTGTATCATATATCACCGTTTTTATCAAAAGTCATGAAAAAGATTGGCATATTTATTTTGTTGTTGTCGTTCGTTTCGGGAAACGACATGATATACGGGCAAGAGAAAAAGACGAAGAAACAACGTCAAGAAGAGCAAGCGGAAAAGGTACGAAAAATGGTCGAAGATCGGGATTATAAATTTTCGGCGCAAACGGCGTTACCGATGTCGGGTAGTACATTGAACTTAACGGGAGGATATGATTTGAGCGTGAGCAAGGATACGATTGTTGCTTATTTGCCGTATTTCGGACGCGCATATGTCGCCCCGATGGATAATACGCAAACGGGCATTCAATTTGAAAGCACGAAATTTGAATATGAACGGGAAGATGCCAAAAAGGACGGGTGGAACATTTATATCACTCCCATCGACGGGCAAAAGCGTTATGAATTGACATTGCGGGTTTCTTCGAGCGGGTCGGCAACGTTGATGGTAAATGACGATACGCGTCAAAGTATTACGTTTTACGGATATATCGGCGAACGCAAGAAAAAATGATGTGATATTCCCGCATAAGCGTGTCTCCTCGCGTTTGCATCATTGCGACGCATGCTCCACCGAGGGAACTCTTACGGATGGAGGTGCGGATTCCGATTCGGCGGTTGATGCGGTCGTCTTTTCGAGTGTGTACGTTTGTTCTGTCGAATTTCCGAAACGATCCGTCACTGTTACGGTAAAGCGATTTTTATTACCGATGTCGATAACGGCGGAAAACGACGGGTTAAGCGAATCGTGATCGAAATCGACGGCCTTGCCGTCGACAACAACGGATTCGATGGAGCTTTCATCCGTCACTTTGCCTTCCACGTACAACGTCGCATCGTTCGGCGATAACGTGATAACGCCGCTTTCGCTCGGTTTCGGCGTAAACAAAGCAATTTGAGGTTTAGCGGTTTCGGTTTTAATTAACCGATAGGTTAACTTATTGATGTTGTTGTACACATCGGCAACTTCTATATAAATCACGTTTGCGGTATCGGTTTTTACGGTTGCCGTAAATTCGAAATCTTTGCCGACGGCGGTCGGGGAAATTTTTGTTCCGTTGACGACAAGCGTTTCGATGGGACTTTCGTCGGTGATCTTGCCTTTAAGCGTAATCGATTCCGCATTGTCGGGAATTTGTATGTCGAAGCCGCCGGGTTGGGGATCGATCAACGTTAATTCCGGAATGTGATTTTCGCGATTTAACTCGAAAATTTGCCGATTAACCAATTGAGTAATGGTTTCGCTTTCGGGGTAACGCGGCGCATCGGCCAACAATTTTTGGTAATCTGCCGATGCCGATTTTTTATCGCCCGTTTTTGCGTAACATTCCGCTCTTCCCGCCAAAGCTTGCCAATTATCCGGTTGAGCTTTCAGTACGAAATCGAAATCCTTGATTGCCTCACGGGATTTATTGGTGTCTTTATAATAAGTTCCCCTCCAATAATACGCTTCCGTATTCGACGGATCGAGCTTGATCACATACGAAGCATCCTCAATCGCATCGTTATAGTTTTTGTCCAACGCAAATCCGCGACTTCGTGCAATGAACGCTTCTTTCGAATCGGGGTCGATTCTCAACGCCTCGTCGGCAGCCGTTAGCGTTTCGCGCGCTTTATTCATGCTTGCCGCAATATCGGCCAATGCGATGTACGCTTCGATAAAACCCCTGTCTATCTTGGTTGCTTTAGTGTACGCCCATTCCGCTTTTTGCCGTGAATTCAGCCGTTTGTATGCTTCTCCCTGCAAAAAATAATTCATGGCCGTTTCGCCGATCATTAACGTGGAATCGCTGACCTTCAATGCATCTTCGTTTCTGTTGAGTCCGAGCAAAACGCGTATTTTAACGTGAAAAGCCGGCAGGTATTTCGAATTGATCTTGGTTGCATGATTCAAACTTTTTAATGCTTCTTGGTATTGTCCGCCTTTATATAAATTACGTCCCCGGAGATACCAAAAGTTCTCCTCGTCGGGCGATAATTGCGTCAACTTTTTATAATCCTCGGCAGCCTTATCGTATATTTTCAAGTTTTCATACGCTTCGGCCCGCACTTTCAACAGTTCTTCCGAATTGGGATCGCCGGCTAAAGCGCGATTGAGAATTTCGATGGCTTTTTCGGGTTGCGCCGTAAGCACGGAGTCGACTTTTTGCAGCAAAACATCGGTATTTTGCGCTTGCGTTGCGAACGAAAACGAACAAAACAGAAAAAGAATTCCGATGTTTTTCATGTTAAAAATTCAAATCTCGATAAAAGCCGGTATTAATCGTTACCGTAATAAGTATTCGGTAAACGCTTAAATCATTCAAATATTGTGCCGTAAGCTTGGAAAATGTTGATTTTTCGAGATCAATGCACCGGGGATTTCGTATTTTGACAATGTTTACGATCGGTTTATCCGTGCAAAGCATCGAATATTTTGCAAAAGTAGTAATATCGTTAAAACAACAAAAGCGATTCTTCCGTTTTGGTGGAATCGCTTTTGTTTCCGTTAATGTCGCCGTCGTTTTGTCTTATTATATCGTTGATCGGCGCTTTATTTGATTACGCGCAACGAATTCATTCATCGAGCGCGAAGGAATGACGCATTAAAACAGCACTTTTACCACATCGTCCGTGTCGGTACGTACATTGTCGGGAAGC
>JAVBNP010000143.1:0-6935 GCA_031551455.1 Bacteroidales bacterium
TTGGGACCTCTATTTTCACAACGAAGGATTGATGCGTCACGGTTACTTCGACATCGCCAAAAACAATCTCGAATGCATGATTTTTCAAATCGATTCGATGGGTTATGTTCCCACGGCCATTCATTGGGGCACCGATCGCAGCCAAACGCCTTGTTTTTCGATGAGTGTACGCCGCTACTACGAATTGAGTCCCGAAAAAGATAAAGCATGGCTGAAAAAAGCATATGACGCGGTGCTGAAGGAATATGCCTATTGGACCAACTTGGAAGGTAACAATATCGAGGACCACTCCACTCCCATCCCGGGCTTGCAACGTTACGGACATCATTCGGATACCGCCGCATTGATTCGTTTTTACGATCGAGTACTTGCCGGGCGGTTCCACATATCGAGAGATACAGCCGAAAATATTAAAATAGAAATTGCGTCGCATCGTATGGCCGAAGCCGAATGCATGGACTTCACGCCGCGGTTCGAAGGTCGTTGCAGAGATTATATTCCCGTCGATTTGAACAGTTACCTGTGGGGTTACGAGAAAGACTTGGCGTTTTACGAAAAGGAATTGGGCATCAAAAGTAAATACGATTGGGAAAAGATTGCCGGTACCCGCGCGGCGTTGATCGATCAATATTGCTGGAATAAAGAACGGGGAATTTATTTGGATTACGATTTCGTGAACAAACATTATTCTCCGGTGGCTTCGATGGCTGCCGTGATGCCGTTGCACTTCGGTTTTGCGTCGAAAGAACAAGCAAAAAAAGTACGGGACAACATAAAATTGTTCGACAGCGACGGAGGCTTGGTGGTTTGCGAAACCACACCCCAAAAGATCAATTATCAGTGGGGACACGACGCGGTTTGGGCGCCGATTCAGGAATTGGGCATGGAAGCAATGGAACGTTACGGATTTCATAAAGAAGCCCGAAACATTGCCATGAAATGGCTCAATACTGTAACGAAAAATTACGTCGATCCGCATCCGGCCACTCATCAACCATTCAAATACGGCGACGGCACCCGCCATCCCGGATTTTTGTGGGAAAAATACACCCGTTCGGGTGACATCAACGACATCGAATATCCCTGCAGTTTCATGTTAGGTTGGACGGCATCGGCTTATTTGGTGGCGCTTGAAATCGTTCGTAAGTAAATTTATTTATCCGCATCGAATAATTACCTGCCAATTATAGACCTGTTAGGTTTTAAAAACCTAACAGGTCTTACAAAAAAACAAAAATATTATGAAAATTTATCATCTTTTTTTCATCGGAATCATATCGTTGACAAGTATAATTTCAACGGTTAAAGCACAAGAAATCGTTCCGCTTTATCCCAAAAAATGGACGGAAGTGGAACAATACATTAAAGCCCATTGGCTGGATTACGTGGAAACCAAACCGGGACTTCCGAAACCATATTGTTACGCGCTCAACCCCGGAACGCTTTATTATTACGACCTTTATTTCATCAACAACGCCATGCTGAAGCACGGTTATCACGAACAGGTGCGCAATAATATCGATTGCTTTATTTATTCGTGCGATACGCTGGGTTTTATTCCCAATGCTTGGGGTTGGGGAACGAGTCGCAGCCAAATGCCGCTCCTTTCGATGATGATTCGCGATTATTACGACAACGGCCCGAAAAAAGATAAAGTATGGTTGAAGAAAGCTTACGAGGCTGCGCTGAAGGAATATGCATTTTGGACCAACATGAACGGCAACAACATTGAAGATCACTCGACTTCGATTTCCGGGTTGCAACGGTACTCGCACCACGGTGATAAAAAAGAATTGTTGGATTTTTACGACCGTGTATTGTGGTATCGGTTCAAAGTATCGCGCGACGTACCCGAATCGGTGAAACTGGAAATGGGTGGTCAACGTTTGGCCGAATGCGAAGCCATGGATTTTACGCCCCGTTTCTACGGACGTTGCATGGAGTTTATTCCCGTGGATTTGAATGCCAATCTTTATCGATACGAAAAGAATTTCGCTTATTTCGAAAAGGAACTGGGTATCAAATCGAAATACGGATGGGAAAAACGAGCAAAACAACGGGCCGAATTGATCAATAAATATCTTTGGAATGAGGAACGGGGAGTCTACTTGGATTATGACTTCGTAAACAAAAAGCACACCGAAATCGCTTGCATCATGGCGTTCACGCCTTTGTGTTGGGGTTGCGTCCCCGCCGATCGAGCCGAACATTTAAAAGACAATCTGTTCAAGGTGTTGGAAGTAAAAAGCGGATTAACGGTTTGCGAAAAATCCGACGAAGATATACCTTATCAATTCGGGTACCGGGGTATTTGGGGGTCGATGCAGTATTGGGCCATGTACGGGCTTCTCAATGCCGGTTTTAAAGACGACGCCAAGCGTGTTGCCATGAAATACTTGAACATGGTAACCAAAAATTATGTCGATCCTTACCCGACGGAATATATTCCGCACAAAACCAATACGATGGTAAAACGTCCTTACGGACAATTGTGGGAGAAATATACCCATGAAGGAGATATCAACGACAACGAATATTACTGCAGTCCGATTTTGGGTTTCACGGCCTCGCCTTACGTGTTAGCCCTCGAAATTGTGCGTGGTAAGTAATTGATCCGAATTAATAGGGTGTACAAAAAGTTGAAAAAGCACGTCATTGCGAGAAAGAACGACGAAGCAATCTCATGGTAATCAAGTTGATTGCTTCGCTATTGCTCGCAATGACGAGTTAAAATCAGACCTTAAACTCTCTTTCAAATGCATTTACGAATTACTTTTTAGATAGTGTACTTTTTATTTCTACCGCTTGAAAAACACATAAAAACAAATGGAAAAAACAATGAAATTATTCTTTTCCGTATTGGCGCTTTTTTGCTTACTGCCCGGTATTGCCTCATCGCAATCGCAAAACAATAAAATAACGGTCAATAATTTATACGGTTTAAAAATCGACTCTGCCGCCATATCGCTCAAATGCCGTTCCATTCCTTTTTTGGCAGCGCCCTCTTATAAACGGGGAAAAACCGTACGGTTATTCGAAAATGGATCAATAGAAACAATTCCCGTCGGATCGCCTGCAAAGACGCTATATTTGCTCGGAATGATCAATGACGGATGGGACAACGGATTGAGTCATTGGGAAAAACATCCCGAACTGCTCGACGTCCGTGACGATCAAATTCAAATCGGCAGTAACATCGGCGAAATCGAAATCTTATACGAAGACAATACCAAAGACCGCATACCGGCAATAATCGGATTCACCGCTTGGTTTTTCAATCAATGGAAATATCCGTCGCACGATGCGGGGAAAGCGATCCGTGAGCCTTTCGCTTCTCGTCCGGAATACATGAACGTATTTCGCGACGCACTGCAACTGAAAGAAGAAGGCGAATACATGGAATGGGGAGAAGGATACCGTTCCTATTATCTGGCTGTTACTCCGCGCCAAAAGTCAATCCGTTCAATTACAATCCATGATAATGAAAGCATTCGAGGCCGAACATTGATCTCGGGTATCACCCTTGAGCTTCCCAAAGGCGTAAAACCTTCCTCCGGATTAAAAGCCTTCGGGCGACAAGTCATCGATAAGACGGACGCGCAACCCGCGTTTGCTTCGGACAAATTTCCCGATTACGCACCCAAGTTGAAAGTGCTGTCCGATATTTTGTATACGAGCATCGATGATCTTCCCCCAAAAGTTGATCTTATCAGCTTTCCAAAAAATTTCCGCGGAACCTCCATCCGTTTTCTTTCCGACAAGGTTGAAGGCAACATGTTATCGAATATTTGGACGGCAAACCTTGTCAATATTGACGAGAAATTCGACGGCAAAACCGGCTTTTTCTACGAAACGGGAATCAATTCACCTCTCTACGGCGGCTATCAAGGAATTGGTACCTGGGCACCCGCGGGTGTATATCGTCAGGCTTATTCTCGCACGACCGATCACTATGTGAGATTGGCGCTCAGATGCATTGATAATCCGGAAAGAATCAATCGTTTTGTTGACTTTTGCGACAAATGGCTCTATTATTATCGTCCGGATCACAATCCCGCCAACGGACCGGACAATCCCGATCTCGATATCACCCGTTATCCCGCTGATGCTCCGCCGCATTGGTCGTTCGTGATGAACATACCTTGGCAGATACCGCACCAAATCAACGAGATTCATGGTTGCGAGGAGATGGAAGGACACGCTTCGACCATCGTGGTGCGTTGGTACGCATGGAAAATTTCGGGACGTCCCACGAGTGATCAAATGACTTTACCCCGAAGCGACGTGTACAACAAAAGCCGTTGGCAATCAAGTAAAGATGCAGCCGATTTCATCTGCTGGTTACTTGATTATACGGGTCGAGACGTGGTATACAGCGAAGGTGAATTCACCGGCTGGGCGAACAGATCGGGTAATTTCAGCCAAATCCCCCGAAACATGAGTACGGAAACCGATATGATAAAGATACGCGAAAATTACGCCAATAGCGATATGTATGAAGTATATGCAAGTTATGCTTCGATGACCGCCTTGAATTGCTCGGCCGAAATGGCGGATGCGATGGGCGAAAAAGAGTTGGCGCAAAAATACCGCGAATATGCTTCCCGTATTCGTACGGGCATGATACGACTCTTGGCATTGGGACCCAATCATAACAGAATGTGGCGAGTTGCCCGTAATTCCATATTACCGAGCCTGCAGGATTGCCTTGTTCAAGCCTGGTTTTCCTTGTATAACGAGGGACTCGACCCGTTGCACATGGATAAGGATATGACCCCGATCACACAAAACACGTTGAACCGACAATTAAACGAAAAATACGGTGACGCTCCCGTATTGGCCATGGGTTACGGAATAGGATGGCTCGCTCATTCGGCGTTGGTGATGGACAGAATGGATAATGCCGGCAGGTTATTGACCAATATTGCTCGTTACACGTACGATAAAAACATGGATTACGCGGACCCCGATCGCGGTATCGATTGGCGTCAATGGCTGTGGATCATTCCCGAAGGAACCAATATCATGCCCGACGGCCGATGGTATCGCATCTCCGATTTGAGCAATGGAGCCAATCAAGGTCCGGCGATGAATGCACTCGAAATCTGTGCGGGAATTGACGATTCGAGCAGTGAACGGGTACGTTTATTACCGCGTATCCCCGACCCGTTGACGGGATTGGAGGTCAGCGATTGCCGAGCGATGATACGAAATGCTTCCGATAACGCAGAAGCACGCATCAACTATACATATCACCGAAATAAATCATTCCATTTGGCAAGTGATCAATCGTTGCCCGCTCTTGATATTCGATTCGGACCTTATACCGATCGCGTGCAAGCCGACAAGGTAATGAAGGCAATTACTTCGAGCGGAGCCGAAACCCGTTTCGAAACTTCGGGAACTTACCGTGGAAAGACGGCTTTTTGGGTATGGGCCGAAAATATGAAAAACATCAGAAAATACGATTTAACGGTCGAAGGGTTGTAAGAGATATGTTTCATTGTTTCCGGTCGCATTCTTTGAAATATCGAGGTTATTTTGAGCGATTTCCGACGGCGACAGGAAAATGGTTAAAAACCTATTGTTTTCCATAGCGGTAAGGAGTATAACGTTTTATTTAACTAAATAAGTTTGAGTTGTCATGTTAAAAATTTGCAATAGTTGTAAAGCGATCATACGTAGTGATGCAATCGAGAAATGCCCTATTTGCGGTTTTAGTGTTTCCGGTAAAGAAAGAGGAGTTCCTTTGATAACAGTATCGCATAAGGTCGGTAGTCGTCACCGTCCGGATATTTGCCGCCAACATGTGTGGTCTGACGGTAAATGTTTGGTGTGTAACTTCGAGTGTGAGCATGATTTTGAATATAGTTCGCCGTATCATCCATATAACACGGGGCAAGCGGTTAGAGATGCCAAATGTAAAATCTGCGGTAAAGTTGAAGCGCAAGATTATGGTTGGGACGATTATTGGTAATTTTAAATGATTTCAGCTTTTGATTAAAATATTCTAATCGGTTGGACACATCATTATACCACAAACGAACTTGATTGCATTCCTTGAAATATCGAGGTAATTTTGAGCTCTTGCAAAATATTACTACCAACAGCTCTAGTTGTGATTTGATTGCATTCTTTGAAATATCGAGGTAATTTTGAGCCTTCCTGTCACCAATGACGCGGCCATTGAAGTTGTGATTTGATTGCATTCTTTGAAATATCGAGGTAATTTTGAGCACCACAGATACCCCAAAGAAGCAAACAGGTGTTGTGATTTGATTGCATTCTTTGAAATATCGAGGTAATTTTGAGCCTATATATATAGAATTATCAGGTAGTGACGTTGTGATTTGATTGCATTCTTTGAAATATCGAGGTAATTTTGAGCATTCGTTGATGTTCATACATTGGCCAACTTGTTGTGATTTGATTGCATTCTTTGAAATATCGAGGTAATTTTGAGCCCGCCTATTAACGAAGACGTACTCCGAACCGTTGTGATTTGATTGCATTCTTTGAAATATCGAGGTAATTTTGAGCACTCTTTATCAATCTCTGCAATCTGGCTTCGTTGTGATTTGATTGCATTCTTTGAAATATCGAGGTAATTTTGAGCAAAGACTTGTTATCATGGATCGAGATTGCTGTTGTGATTTGATTGCATTCTTTGAAATATCGAGGTAATTTTGAGCAACTTTTAAATAGCGCTCCGCTTGCTGCTGGTTGTGATTTGATTGCATTCTTTGAAATATCGAGGTAATTTTGAGCTTAGAAGCAAAAAAGACAATCCGTTAAGTCGTTGTGATTTGATTGCATTCTTTGAAATATCGAGGTAATTTTGAGCTTATATCCTTTTATTCCAACAATGTCTGTGGTTGTGATTTGATTGCATTCTTTGAAATATCGAGGTAATTTTTAGCAATAGAGGTGAAATG
>JAVBNP010000216.1:0-7125 GCA_031551455.1 Bacteroidales bacterium
TGGTGCTTATTTTCTTACCAAAAATTATGGGGTTGGATTAAAATATCATTTTTATTCCGGCAATGGCGACGGGGACTTATATAATGGCGATAAGGCTGTAAGTTGCGAATTTGATGAAACGACTCATTTCATTGGCGCCTCTTTGCATGGCAGATGGTTTTTAGGAACCCGGTGGGAAATCCCGGTGAATATCAGTGTAGGAAATGTACACAACAAACTTTCCGACTATCACGAGGCAGTTTTCTATATAGATAACACGGAATTTTTTGAATATAACAATGACTATAGAGTACCGAGGTTTTATTCTCGATATGATATGACCTGCAACGCCATCGGAATCATGTTTGCGGCAGGCATTCGATACCG
Source organism: Bacteroidales bacterium (assembly GCA_031551455.1). Classification (GTDB taxonomy): domain Bacteria; phylum Bacteroidota; class Bacteroidia; order Bacteroidales; family UBA4181; genus JAIRLS01. The sequence continues at coordinate 367 of JAVBNP010000216.1, forward strand.
GATCATCCCGGCCATTGCCATTGGTATTTATGCCGACGGAATGTTTTCCGGTGCAAAAAAGCAAATGGCTACGGACTATGCAGGTAAATCTATTGATATTGATGTATCACGAAAAATGAACAAGATCGGTTTTTCCGGCGGGTTGGATTTCAGTTTTTAGGAATGAAAAATAATCAACTTGTAACACTTACATAAGGCCGGATTGAAGTCGATTCCGAACCCTAAAGTGCTTGCCGAAGGCAACGGATTGTATGCTTATAGCAGAAAAAATCGGAAAAATTTGCAGAAAACGCTCTCCGAGGCTTTTTAATATTTCAAGAATATTCTCCCGGGTCAATTGGGTCAGCGAGTTTATAGAAAGACGGAAATGTTGGCAGATTACAAATGATTTGGCAGCGATGTGTAATTTAGTCTCGCTATGCATAATATTATTTAATAAAAGTGATAAATATTGTTCATCTTTATCAATCTCAAAAAAAATCATTGAGCCCCTATTTATTGGGAAAACAAAATAATATTTGTGGGGGAAAATTCGACCAAAAGAAAAAGCCTTGTCGATTCGTGATCAACAAGGCTTTTTTTTTGTACCCGGGGCCGGGATCGAACCGGCACGAGTGTTACCCCACCGGTGTTTGAGACCGGCGCGTCTACCAATTCCGCCACCCGGGCATGGTGACTTTTGCGGGTGCAAATATACGGCATTCTTTATTTCGTCCAAATATTTTCCGCGTATTTTGTCGTATTTTTTCAAAAATGTTGTTTTCTCGAATGTTGAATCAGACAAACCGTATCTGAAAATTCAATTTGATGTAGTCTTCTTTCGGTTTTCCCGTTTCGCCCGACGTCAATATTCTCCCGTAATCGCATCGGTCGGGGTTGCTGTCCGGACAATCGATTTTGGTTTGATGTGCCAGATAATCTTGAAAATCATTCAGATTATGAATGTGAAAACACGCCAATTCTCCGTTTCTTTTGGCGACGATATATCCTCCCGTCGCATGAAACGTTCCCGTCCATAATTTCCCCGCTTTCATCCCCAATGCCGCATCCGTCAATAACCGTTTTATTTTATACGCATAGAAATTCGGATTAAGACGTAAATTGAACCCGCAGGGATTTTCCCGATTCAACACATCAATCAATTCCGATATTTTGCTTGGTCCTCCCGAATATTTGCAAAGAATCAAATGCGACAGAATTTCGGGCAATCGGCTGTCAACGAGCTCCAGATTGGTTTGAAAAATTTCGGAGGCCGGTTTCGCGAACTCGAACCGATACCCGTTGTCGTGCAGCCAAGCGATTCTTGCACCATATGTTTCGAGTGCGTTTAGTTTTGCCCGTTGCTCATCATCCAATTCGGGATGAATCCGATAAATTAAATTCGAATTTTTGCTTGCGTTGAATAAAGTCGGTTTGCTGCCGATATACGATTTGATGCTGAACCCGAGCAACGGCTCCCGTTGCGTTATCGGATCGTGAATAACGATGCGGATGTCGGCCGTTTCCTTTCTTTCGTCCGAAAGAGAAGAAACATGCAGCTTTTCGAAAAATGGCTTGGCAAATTCCGCTTCAAACGATCTTTTTCCGCGATCGCCTTTTTCGATACCCGCATAAAGCATGTCCGAAAATCTTGCGAGTTCCTCCGTCGGGATTTCCGAAACGATTTGACCGTTTTTTCGAATAACAATGTTGTCATCGGTTCGGACATATTCCGTATCCTCGGTTTTTCCGCGAATAATCTTGAGAACGGGATAAAAAACGCTCTCGATTTTATTCATGTTTCGATCGGCGGCATAAATTTTTCCGTCGGCAAGCAGTTTGACGAAAACGTAAAATTCACTCCATTCGCCCTTATTTCCCGTCGGCATGGTTATTCGATTCCGATGGTTTTCAGAATTTTTCCGGCAGTGGCTTGTATGGCGGGCACCGCAACGGAATTGCCGAACTGTTTGTAAGCCGAAGCCGCCGCAACGACAATCTTAAAATCATCAATATATCCCTGCAATCGAGCCCATTCGCGCGGCGTCATCCGACGAATGCCTTCGCGGTTGACTTCTCCCTTGATGTGCGTTGTCGGCGTGTAATCGGTGATTCGATCATCAACCACGAGGTTTCTTTCCCTACCCATGCCTCCCACCACGATGGCGTTGGCAACCGAATCGTCGGAGACAACTTCGTAACCGAAGCCGTTTCCTTTGCTTTCGTGTCGGCTTTTATGTTCGCGCAAGGTTTTCAAATATTGGGTAGAGAGATAATATTTTGTTTCCACCGTATCCTTTTCTTTCACGTCCGCAAACGTTTTGGTTTGATCGGTCGGTTTCGGATATTCGAATTCGGTTATGTTTAAATCTTTTCGAAACCCGGCAATGTAGACCCGTTCCCTGTTTTGCGGCACGCCGAAATCTCTTGCATTGATAATCCGCGGATCGGGAACAAAATATCCCAGATCTTCCCGCAACGTATTTAAAATGACGGCAAGAGTTTTCCCTCCGTTGTGGTTCATCAATCCTTTTACGTTTTCGAGAAAAACCGCTTTGGGCCTTTTGTTTTTGATGATGGTGGCCACGTCAAAGAACAACGTTCCTCGCGTGTCTTCAAATCCGCCGCGCCTTCCGGCAATGGAAAACGCTTGGCAGGGAAATCCGGCGCACAACACATCAAAACCGTCGGGAATGAAGTTTTTCGTTGCATCTTTCGTGATATCGCCGAACGGCACTTCTCCGAAATTGGCCAAATACGTTTTTTGCGCTTGTTCGTCCCATTCGGAAGAAAAAACACATTTTCCGCCCAAATTTTGCAAAGCGATACGGAATCCGCCGATACCCGCAAACAGATCAATAAACGTAAATTTAACGTTTTGCGGCGTCGGGAAAGGCACATTTGCAATTTCCGAGCGTATTTTTTTCAACAGTTCTTTTTCGGTAACCGCATTTTCCGAACCGGATTTTTCATCAAGTATTTCCTTGATGCATTTTGTCGCTTCTTTTTTGTAAAAAGAAGCAAGATCGGTATCGTAATGATGCAAATAATGCGTCATCGCGGCCAATTTTTCGTTTTTCGGCCCGATCAATTGCGGTTTAACCTTTTTATCGGCCAACGCTTCAATAATAGATTTTTCTGATTCTGATTTCATGCTCAATTCGGTCTGCACAACTTTTCACGTTTTTCATGATCTCTTTTCCCCAAAAACGAAGGACAAGCCAACCGTTTTTGGTCAATTCTTCGTTCACTTCACGATCACGCTCGATATTACGTTCGATTTTCGGAATCCAAAATTCCCGATTCGATTTGTGATCATTTTTTCTTATTTCCCAATCCTTTCCGTGCCAAAACTCGCTGTCGCAGAAAACGGCGATTTTCGATCCTTTGAATGTAAAATCGGGTTTGCCGAATACCGTTTTGTCGTTTTTTCGGTATCTTAATCCTTTTTCCCAAAGAGCCTTGCCCAAGGCAACTTCCATTCGTGAATTTTTATTCTTCACGGCTTGCATGTTTTTCTTTCTCTGCTCTTTGGTTAATTTGTCCATGCCGCAAATTTACAATTATTATCCGCCGATTTTCTTTTTCCGCGTACTTTAAATTTCCACACTTATCGATGGTCGGTTGCCGGTCGATTCGAGTCGGATTCCCCGAAAAAATGTCGGTTTAAGCGGACCGGCGACCGTTGATGATGCATCGGCCGATGCGCCTTATGCGAACAACAACAAACGGTTGTCCCGTCATCGGGTGTATTCCGGTTTCCGGAAATACATTATATTTGTTCTTTTTTTCCGGATGCGCATCGGTTTGCAATCAATCATGTGTTTATGCGCATTCGGTTTTATTATTCCATATTTCAACAAAGGTAAACAAAAAGTACACAGCAGTATGCAGATATCGTATCGATGGTTGCGGGATTATATCCAAACCGATTTATCGCCCGAAAAAATATCCGAAATATTAACCTCCACCGGCTTGGAAGTCGAGTCGTTGGACGAGTTTTGTCCCGTAAAGGGCGGCCTCGAAGGCTTCGTGATCGGCGAAGTATTGACTTGCGCCAAGCATCCCGACGCCGATAAATTGAGTATTACCACCGTGAACGTCGGCAGCGACACTCCGCTCAACATTGTTTGCGGCGCGCCCAATGTGGCCGCGGGGCAAAAAGTGGCGGTGGCAACCATCGGAACAACGATTTATTCGGGTAACGATAGTTTTAAGATCAAAAAAGCGAAAATACGCGGCGCGGAGTCGGAAGGAATGATTTGCGCCGAAGACGAATTGGGCCTCGGAGCGAGCCACGACGGTATTATGGTGCTCGACGCGTCGGCTGTTCCGGGAACGCCCGCCAAGGAATATTTCAAGATCGAAACCGATTATATTTTTACCATCGGGCTTACGCCCAACCGTATCGATGCGGCGTCGCATATCGGCGTAGCGCGCGATTTGGCAGCTTATTTGGCGGTGAACACGAGCGATTTCCCGAAAGAGAAAAGTTTTTCGATACCGTCGGTCAAGGCTTTCGCACCGGACAATAACAATCGTCCGATTGAAATCGTGGTGGAAAATATCGAAGCGTGCCCGCGATATGCGGGTTTGACCATCAGCGGCGTTACCGTAGGGCCGTCGCCGGAGTGGCTGCAAAACAGGTTGCGCGGCATCGGTTTGACGCCGATCAACAATGTGGTGGACGTAACCAACTATGTGCTGCACGAGATGGCACAACCGCTTCATGCGTTTGATGCCGACAAGGTGACGGGCGGGAAAGTGATCGTGAAAACGATGCCCGAGGGAACGTCGTTCGTGACGTTAGACGGCGTGGAACGCAAGTTGGCGGCCGACGATCTGATGATCTGCAACACGGAAAAAGGCATGTGCATCGGCGGCGTGTTCGGCGGGCAAGAGTCGGGCATTACGGATGCGACGAAGAATATTTTCTTGGAGAGCGCGTATTTCAATCCGCAATATATTCGCCGTACGGCCAAACGTCACGGATTGAATACCGATGCGTCGTTCCGTTTCGAGCGCGGCATCGATCCGAACAATACGGTGTATGCACTTAAACGTGCGGCAATGTTAATCAAAGAAGTGGCGGGTGGAACCATCAGTTCCGAAATCAAGGATGTTTATCCCCAACCTGCGAAGCAATTCAGAATAGAGTTGAATTTTCGCCATCTCAATAAATTGATCGGACAGGAAATTGCGCCCAAAATCATCAAAACGATTCTGGTGGCGTTGGATGTCGAAATCGAAAGCCAAACAGCTTATGGTATGGTGATCAAGATACCGCCCTATCGCGTGGATGTGCAACGCGAAGCGGATGTGGCGGAAGAAATTCTTCGGATTTACGGATACAACAATGTCGATTTCAGCGACGAGTTGCATTCGACGCTTTCCTACTCGCAAAAACCCGATCGCGAAAAGGTAATCAATACCATCAGCGATTATTTGAGCAATTGCGGGTTTAACGAAATTATGTGCAATTCGCTCACCAAGACTTCGTATTATCGCGATTCGGAAAGTTTCCCGGCCGCACGGTGCGTCAATATCCTCAATCCGTTGAGTCAAGATTTGGGTTGCATGCGTCAAACGTTGCTTTTCGGCGGATTGGAAACGGTGATTTACAATACCAATCATAAAAATCCCGATTTGAAATTGTACGAATTCGGCAATTGTTATTTCACCGAGCCGGAACATGCGGGACAGGTGTTGAAGGGCTACAACGAGCAACAACATTTGGCGGTGATCGTCACGGGCGATAAAGCCGGCGGCAATTGGAGCACGCCCGAACAAGTCTCGACGTTTTTCACGTTGAAGGCGTATGTCGAAAATATTTTCAAGCGTTTGGGAATCGATCCGGCATCGCTCAAAACGGAAGAAATCGCCGGCGAAATTTTTGCGGAAGGATTGTCGTATTCGCTCGGAAAAAACGTGTTGGTTGAAGTCGGATCGGTTCATCCGAAAATGTTGCAACGGTTCGATATCAAGGCCCCGGTGTATTACGCCGATTTTCGTTGGGATACTGTTCTGCAATCGGTCGGAAAAACAAAAATCGTTTATGCGGAGCTTCCGCGTTTCCCCGAAGTGCGTCGCGACCTGTAGCTCATGATAGACAAAAAAGTACGATTCGTTGATATTTGCGAAGCGGCAAAACGCACGGAGCACAAGCTGTTGAAAGATATCAATTTGTTCGACGTGTACGAAGGCGACAAGATCGAAAGCGGTAAGAAATCGTACGCCGTAAGTTTCATTTTGCAAGACCCGGAACCACCGCTTACCGACAAGCATATCGACAAAACGATGCAACGGATTGCGGAAGCGATCGGAAAAGAAACGGGAGCGCAGATACGGCAATAACTATCGGTTTTCAATCTTGATTTTGAACTTTGAATCATTAAAATAAATGATCGACTCAAATAACATCCCGGCCGAAGAGCCGAAAACGAGCACGAATTTTATTCATGCCATCATTGAAGAAGACATCCGTAACGGAAAGAACGGAGGACGTGTTGTTACGCGGTTTCCGCCCGAGCCGAACGGATATTTGCATATCGGTCATGCCAAATCCATTTGTTTGAACTTCGGCACGGCACGCAAATATAACGGGAAATGTAATCTTCGTTTCGACGACACCAATCCCGTGAAGGAGGACACCGAATATGTGGATGCCATCAAGGACGATATTACTTGGCTCGGGTTCAAGTGGGATGCCGAATTTTACGCATCCGACTATTTCGAACAGTTATATCTGTGGGCGGTGGATTTGATCAAGAAAGGCAAAGC
>JAVBNP010000183.1:0-8346 GCA_031551455.1 Bacteroidales bacterium
TTGGGAATGTGCACAAACAACAAAGAAGTACAAGCAAAAAAAGCGCCCGCCACATCGAGCAGAAGCACAAATTCGATGTCCCATATCGTGATAAACAACGCACCCAACGCGGGCCCGGCAATATTTCCCACGGAATAAATCATTTGGTTGATACCCGCCACACGCACCAACTGATCCTCGGGAGCGAGCAACGGCACCGAAGCCTGCATGGCTGGCGCATGAAATGCCGAACCTATCGAGCGCAAAGCCAACAAAATAAATATGTGCCACATTTCGGCGATATACAACCAAAACAATGCGGCAAGGATGAGCGTACAAAAAGCAATAAAACTGTCGGCAAGGATCATTACCTGTTTTCGGTTCCAGCGGTCAACAAGAATCCCGCTGACGGGGCCGATCAACGCTTGCGGTAACATACCGGCAACAGCAGCAAGGGCAAGCATTTCGGCTGAACCTGTTTCGATACTGATCCACAAGACGATGGCAAAATTTACAATCATGCTGCTGAGTATCGACAGGGATTGTCCCGCCCATATAATGGCAAAAACTTTTTTCCAATTTTCCATGATAAGCGATAATATGGTGATGCCGGGATTTGTTCACACAAAAGCACGACATTCGGTAAAAATTAAAATGAATAAATCATCGGCGTATGCAGATGTAAGAGCACCGATGAAAACCGGGAATCCTCTTTTCAACAAAGAAGATTATCTTATCCTGTAATTGATAGTTACTTTTCGGATGGGGCACATGATTTCATGAATGTATTCGGTCGGCAAAGATAATACTTTTGCGTGTATAACCGATTTTCTTTATCGGATTAATCCGTAAACTTCTTCTTTTAGTCATTGGGCGAAACTCCGAACTTTTCCTTGAAATACTTGCGGAAATAGTTTACAGCGTTGAATTCCGCTCGATACAGAAATTCGTTGATGAACGGTTGGCTTTTCCAAACGGTTCGACAGCGCTCATTTTAGGCGTTACGAACAAGTTGTTATCGTAAAGTAGAAGGTTGAGCCTTCGCCTTCGACGGATTCTACCCACAGGTCGCCACCCATCATTTGGACAAGGCTGCGTGATATGCTCAAGCCTAAACCGGTACCTCCGTACAACCGGCTGTTGGTAAGTTCGACTTGGCGGAAACGTTCAAAAATAACATCTTTATGTTCCGGATTCAACCCGATTCCGGTATCTTCCACCGCGAATTCGAGTTTGCATGGCGACAATTGCCGATAGCCGAAACGGATATACCCTTTTTCGGTAAACTTGATGGCATTGTTGATCAGGTTGGTGATCACTTGCCGCAGACGAGTCAAATCGACAGAAATAACAAGATTGTCAACAAATTGACTGTCGTCGAGTACCAATGAAATATGCCCTTTATTATTGGTTTGCATGTACGTTTCGAAGTAGAGGTGCAATTCGTCCATCAAACTGTTGATCTGTACGGGAGCGGGATGGATATCCATCTGTTTGGCTTCAATTTTGGCGATGTCGATGATATCGTCGATCAGCTTCACCAGCTGCACGCTGCTGTTGTTGATGATATTGATATATTCCCGGCGGCGTTGTGACGACAAGTTATCAGAATTGAGGAGGTGGAGGAATCCCGTGATTCCGTTGACCGGGGTGCGTATTTCGTGCGACATGTTGGCCAAGAACGACGATTTGAGCTTATCCGACTCTTCGGCTTTTTCCTTGGCGCGTATCAGTTCTATTTCCACCTGTTTACGGTCGGTGATGTCGGTGGCCAGCTCCATGATGGCCGTCTGCCCGTCTACCCATTTGATAGCCGTACTTGCGATACTGTACCAACGTCCGGTAATTTCGTTGCAGTCCTCCCAATGATGGATATAACCTGTCGGATAATGATTTTTATCGCGCAGAAGTGCCTGAGGACAATATTCGCACGGTGTCTCTCTCCCCGCTTGCAGCATTTTATGACATTCTATGCCGTCCACATCCTGTCCGGCCGCATCTTTGAAAGCTTTGTTGGCAAAAAGTATTTTCTTCGAATCAAAATCGGTAACGAAAATATTGGAACTGATGTTATCCAATACGGTTTGCATGGTTTGCTGCGACACCTGCACGGTTTTTTCGATCTGGTAACGCCGCACAACGGTAGCAACGATTTGTGCAATACTACCCAGCAGGTCCACATCTTCCGGGCTCCACTCCCGAGTTTCACAAACGGTAAAGGAAATGAATCCGAAATGGACGCCGTAGTGCGACAACGGAAGCACAACGATGGATTTTACGGCCTGTTGTTCCAATATTCCTTGAATGGCGGTAGGGAGCGTATAGATGTCCGACGTACAGATGATATTGTCGGCTGCAAGCATGTCGAACCACGGTTTTCCGAATTCAAGAGGCAGGACACGTAAGTACTGGATGGCAGGTTCGACACCCTCGTTGCACCATTCGTAAGTACAACCATACGTGACCCCGTCGGGGTTGTTTTCCCAAGTCTGCATACGGCTCACATTGGTATATTTACCGATCGCGGCAAGCGCCATGTCCATGGCTTTGGGCACGTTTTCTTCTAATTGCAGTATTTGCAGCACCTCGATGAATAAAGCCTGGCGATGGCTCAGCGACAGCAAATTATTTTGGCTGATCGTCAATTCCCGCGTTTTGGATTCGACCATCGACTCGAGTTGCGTACGGTACCGGTCCAATTCCATGTCGGTCTTTTTCTTTTCCGTAATATCGTGGACTACACGACCGAATAAACATGTTTCAGCCAATCCGATAGGGAACATGCTTGTTTGCAAATAGGATTTTGTTCCGTCCGGTCGTTGAAATATGATTTCTTCGGTGACCGGTTTTTGATTCCGGCCGTTGCCGATATATTGTAATCGCGATTGAACCAGTTTTTCAAATGCTTCGGGCGGATAATCTTTGTCCGAGAGGCGCATTTTCAACAAATCCCATTCGTATTTTCCCAAGGCCTCTTCACGTGTAAGTCCCGACAGTTGCGTCATTATGTTATTCCATTCGATGACGGCACCTTGATTGTCCATGATGATGATGCCTTCGAACGACTGGTTGATGAAGTTGGAGAGGGTAGCTTCGCTATCTTCCAGCTTTTTCATCACCTCTATACGGGTATTTATTTCATTGCTCAAGAGGTCATTCATTCGATGCAACTCCTCGGTGGTTACCGAAAATTCTTCGTTGGTAGCGGCCAATTCCTCATTGGTAGCTTGCAATTCCGCGTTGAGCTCCTGCAGACGATCTTTTTCGGTATTCAAATTCTGTTCGCCCGTTTTCCGTAAGGTAATGTCGAAAATAAATCCGTCGGCATAAATGAAATTCCCTTCGCGATGAGGATACGCCGATATTTGTATCCAATATTCATTTTTCTTTTCGGGATGATGATAACGGAGTTCGATCCTAAAATTATTCAGGGATTCGAATGATTCATCTATTGTTTGTATCAGTCGGTTCAGATCGTTTTTCTCAACATGTGAAAAAATATTTCCTATATCGGTTATCGAGTCTTCAATCGAAATGCCCAATATATTTTCCCACATCCCGCTGGCGTAATGGATGCTCAACGCCCCTGTTCTTATATCCTTAACCATGCGATACAAGGTACCGTCGGGCATTTTATTGAGGGCCTGTATCAATTCATTTACATCGATCGAATTGCCGGAACCATTCCGGACGTCGTCTCCGATTTTCCGGATGCGGGCTTCGTTATTAAGTGCGGTGAACAAGCCGTTTTTTGTTTCTTGTTCATGCTTCAACTGCGCTTTCAACGAGCGAACTTCATCTTCTAATTGTGCAATACGATCATTTGTCTGATACTTCATTCCGGTACTTTTTGGGGAGAAGACACACTATTTTTTACAACTGCAAAAGTATATTTTTAAATTAAACAAAATTAATATGTCTATTATAGTTTGCGTATGTTTGAACCTATTTTTTAATTTATAAAACAGCAAATTGTCTCAATAACGGCAGGAATAAATACCATATTCGGATTGCGGATTAAGTTCCTTTACGGCAGGATGTTTTGGGTATTGAGAGATTTTTGAGCGAGAATGTAAATGTGGCGCCATGCCCGTAAGTACTTTCCACCCGAATATCACCACCTATCTTATTAACAAAGTCCTTGCACAGCGCTAATCCCAAACCGGTGCCTTTTTCGTTGGCGGTTCCCGGTGTGGATTGTATGTTACCCGGTTTGAATAACTTTTCAAGATTTTCCTCGGCAATTCCCACTCCGTTGTCTCGGACCGAAATCAAGGACATATCGTCTGTCCGAACCAATGATACCGTAATATGACCGTTTTGCGGCGTATATTTGATGGCGTTGCTTATCAAGTTGCGTAAAATGATGTTGATAATTGCCCGGTCGCTTACAATTGAGTGGTCGCCCGGTGTTGTATAATCCAAACCAAAAATTTTGCGTATGGCTACCGTTCGGCCGCTATCAACATTTTACGTGATGATATCGCTCCGATTCAATAGTTCCGGTTTGATTACAATCCGATCCGACTGCAAGAGTGACCAGTCCAGCAAATTGATAAGCAAGTCGTATGATTTTGTCGTCGATTCATGGATTAATTTTGAAAATTTCTTTACTCTTTCGATATCCGGTTCTTCCTTGTCCGTTTCCCGTACCAACATATTGCCGAATCCCAGTAATGCGTTGAAGGGACTTTTTAAATCGTGTGCAATGATGGAAAACAGTTTATCTTTGGTTCTGTTCGACTCGTCCAATTCATCCGTATACTGCAACAGTTGGGCCTCGGCAGCTTTTCGTTCCGAAATATCGCGGATGATAATAATGTATCCTTTCGGTTTGCCGATCGAATCGAGTAACAGGCTTGCATTTTGCTCGCTCCAAAAACTCGTTCCGCTTGAAAGAACAATACGCAATTCGGCAAATACGGTTGTCTTGCCGTCAATTGACAAATCGGCAAGAAATCTCTTGTAATTTTCTTTATCTTCCGGGTGAATTAAATCGCTGAAGTTTGTATTTTTGCTTATTTCTTTGGTAATTTGAAGCATACGATATGCGGCATTGGAGGCGCGGACAATGCAATGATTCAAATCGCACAATACAATTCCGTCGGGCGATGTGCTGAAAATGGAACGGAACAGATTTTCGTTTTCTCGGATGCGTTCCATAAGCACTTGCCTTTCCCGCAAGGCGGTGATCATCTTGTTGATCGCATCGGCAAAGTCACCCGAAAAAGATACGCGCTGATCGTAGTCTCCGTCGGCTATTTCTTGTATTTGCCATGTCAAGTGCCGTAACTCGGAATGAAGCTGCTTGAACGGACCGGCAAAAGCATTCATCCGGGGAGCTTCCGTATAGAGCTTCCCGGATGACAAATTCATAATGAAGTCATAACTGTCCCTGTACTGTTCACCCAAGTGCACAACCTTATCGGCAAGAGATGTTAGATCCTTGTTCTCTACACCGTTCGGTTCGCCCACATCAAGATCAATCTTGCGGTTGCCCGATAAAAGCTTATCGACAATCCCGTTCAGTTTCAGAATAACATCATTTTCTTTTTCGTTCATCACGAAAGGGCCTAATTATCTTTTGCTTGAATAGAAAAACGACAGGTGCGTTCACCGGTTGTCCAGCAATCTACCTCCTTGACGTCAAAATTTTTACCTGTATAAATATTGAAAATACCTTCAATAAAACCTTCATCATAATCGCACACCGTAACGCCTTTTATCGGAAGTCCCGAACAATCGAGGTCTTCGGATACGGTTGCCATAAAATTCAGATTTTCAACATCCGATTTTTCCATTTTGAGGACGCCCACCGACAATTCTACCAATGCATCATGCAGTTGAGCAATAAATTTATTGAACGGAAGCGAAGTATCCAGTACGTTTTTACAAAATTCTTGCCCTGCAAGTCGTCCTGCCTGCGCCAAAAGCCTCCGAGTTTGTTCATCTCCGTATTCTTTTTCGAGTACTGCCCGCATTGTATATTGCATTAAGCGATACACCGCTACGGAAGTTTGCTTACCCAAATTGGGACGGCCTTCATCGATATCGCCCAATTGTTCCCATGAAAAATCATATCCTTCCATTTTGCTGTTTTTAAGGTCATTAATTATGTAGGTTCAATAAAAAACATTTCGTATTTGCAAATATACTTATTTTATTTTGGTTTAAGGTAATTTTAGAGGCACATTTTAAATTACGGCAATAACCGTTTTTCTTCTATCCCGGAGAGACGTTTTGTTTATGGTATAAAACTTCGGCAGTATAACGGCGAAATTATTTCTCAAAAAAATAATGAAAAAACAAAAAATATATTTGGCGGTAACAAAAAAGCGCTTACCTTTGCACCCGCAAAAGAAATAAAAGGGAGCATAGCTCAGCCGGTTCAGAGCATCTGCCTTACAAGCAGAGGGTCGGGGGTTCGAATCCCTCTGCTCCCACACTGAAAATCAAAGCCTTGTACAGAAAAGTGCAGGGCTTTTTTGTTTTTAGCGCCCACAATTTGCCCACATCTCGGTCGATGTGATGTTTTGAAAGTTTCTTAAAGATAATTTTTTTTGATGACAATATCTCCTTTGGGTAACTTTTGCCACAAAGTGCCGAAGAAATTCTAAAAACCTATGATTATCAGCGCCAGCAGACGAACCGACATACCCGCCTTCTATGTCGAATGGTTTTTCAATCAGCTGAAGGATGGTTACGTACTGGTACAACATCCACGAAACCCACAAATGTTCAGTAAGGTATTGCTGAATACCGACGTGGTGGATTGCTTTGTCTTTTGGTCGAAAAATCCATCGCCCATGCTAACCCGTCTGGATGAGTTGAAAGACTATACTTATTATTTCCAGTTTACGCTTACTCCTTACGGAAGCGAAATTGAGCCTCATTTGCCTTCCGTCAAGCGTCGGATAGAAATATTCAAGCGCTTGTCAGACAAAGTTGGGAAAAATAGGGTCGTTTGGCGGTACGACCCCATCTTTGTCAACAATCAATATCCCATCAATTTTCATGTCGACACATTTGCAGAAATAGCCTACGCATTAAAAGACCATACAGAGAGATGTACAATGAGTTTTATTGACTGCTATGCCCATGTACAGAGGACGTTTGATGCATTCGGCATTCAGCCACTAAACTCCGAGGATATGATTTCAATAGCCAAATCCTTGTCAGAAACAGCAACCGAATATAACATCAGGCTTGAAACCTGTGCCGAAAACCTTGATTTGAGTGCAGATAATATTTTCCACGGAGCATGTATTGACAAAATGCTGATTGAAAGGATTATTGGCAGTCCACTCGTTGTCAAGAAAGACAAAAATCAACGCCCGACATGCAATTGCATCGAAAGTATTGATATCGGAATGTACAATACTTGTTCGCATGGTTGCATTTATTGTTATGCTACGACTGGCAACGATAAACTGCTTCACAATGTGAAACTGCATGATGTAAATTCGCCTAAACTTGTAGGTTGTTTGAACGAGACTGACATAATAACAGGCAGGGAGATGAAACGACTGAGAACCGACCAACAAACACTGTTCTGATTTCAGAAAACACTATATTTGTCTCAAATACACTCCTCAAATGCAAACCATCATTATCAATAAAATTACCGACATTGCCAGAGAATACGGCATCCGCATTCTTTTCGCCTGCGAGTCGGGTAGCCGCGGCTGGCAGTTCCCGTCGCCCGACAGCGATTACGACGTGCGCTTTATCTATGCCCGCCCGATGGATGACTATCTTTCGGTTGCCGAACGTGATGATCAGATTGGTTTTCCGATCAATGACGAACTGGACATCTACGGCTGGGACATCCGTAAGGTACTGCAATTGATAAGAAAATCGAATACCACACCGTTTGAATGGCTGCAATCGCCGATTATCTACAGGCAGCAATCTGGATTTAGGGATGAATTGTGGGCATTGTGCGGACAGTATTTTGACCGTCGTTCCAATATCCACCATTATCTTGGTATTGCCCGCAGTGCTTTGGATACGGTGGTGAACAATGACGAAATAAAAATCAAAAAGCTGTTCTATGTGCTTCGTCCGTTGCTTGCCGCCAAATGGTGCGTAGAAAAGAACAGCATCGCACCGATGTCTATACAGCCATTGATGAGCCTGATGCCCGCAGACCTGCGGCAATTGACTGCTGATTTGATTATCCGTAAATCGACAGCACCCGAAGGTTACATGGTGAAAATCGATCCTATATTGAAGCAATATATCGACCGTGAATATGATGCTTGCACGCAAGCATCGGCAGAAATGCCGAAAATAATTTTTGATATCGAGCCATTGTACGCCTTTTTCAAAAAAATAATCAAAACGTAATGACTATCCAGGAAATCA
>JAVBNP010000065.1:0-22997 GCA_031551455.1 Bacteroidales bacterium
AAGGCTTTCGAAAGCAAGGCGAAGCCGCGCGAAAGAATGCCGCAAGCGCCGTTGAGATTGGCATTCCAGATGGTTTTGGTCGTCGGAGGCTCGTTCACGTAGTATTTTTCGGCGATGGTTTGTCGGGCTTTTTTCCAATCGTTCGGATACTGTTTCCATAAAGCGACGACTTCGCGAACGGTTTGTGTGTATCGGCTTCCGGCAGGCAGATGTTTCAAGGCGTTGATCACTAATTTTTCGGGATTCTTTTCGAAAAAGGCTTCGGCGTACATGGCTCCGTAATGAACGGTGGGGTCGGCCGCCCAATCGTCGGAAGTTATTCGGGCCGCCCAATCGCTTTTTTGCGCGGCATAAGCCGTCATACCGGGGGCGGTGTATGCCCAAATTTCATTAATGAGCTGTGGATCTATTTGATACCAGTGCGGATTGATTTCCTTTTTACCGGTGAAAGGCGGCGTGAAACCGTGGTGCATCAACCCCAATGCGGCCCGATTGGCTAACCACACGCGGTCGCGAACATGATACATCCATGCTTCGCGCAGATTTTCGTAGGTGGGTTCGCAACCGTATTTTTCCATTTGGATCAGATAGAGGTATTCGAAATCGGTGTCGTCGTCGCTGAACGCTCCGCCCGTTTTTTCCAAACGGTCCAGATTTTTGGTGTAACCGTAAGGCCAAGTTTCCGGCCCCGGTTCGGCGATGAACTTATTTTCGAAAGGTAACCCGTATATGTTGCCGATCATTTGTCCGATCCAAGCGCCCGCGATTTTATTCTCCAATTCCTTGACGGAAATTTTTTTGGAGGCATATATCGATGTACTTGCGAAAAGGAGGAATAGAACGGGTATGATGTATTTTTTCATCTGCATGCAATTTATTTTAAGGTTGGATGAATCCCGGAGGTTTCATCGATTCAATATTTTTTACTTATCGATAAGGTCCGATTATTTCAAATTCGGATTTGCGTCGATGGCCGTTTGCGGAATCGGAAACACTTGTTGCGTGATGGTGTACGGTTTGGCAAACCAAGCATTATTCCATTTGTCGAAACGAATCAAATCTTGTCGACGGTGACCTTCCCACGCGAATTCGCGTCCGCGCTCGTCGAGCAACATGTCTAACGTCAGAGTTGCATCGAAAACGGGCATGTCAACTCGCGTACGAATTTTTTGAAAATCGGTCAACGCTATCGCATCGGCGGTTCTGCCCATACGCATCAAAGCTTCGGCCTTCATCATGACTACATCCGCATAACGGAAAATGACAAAATCGTTTTCCATATCTACTATATCGTATTGCAACCCGTCGGTTTGGAATTCGTATTTTCCGCAACGGGCTCCGTCCCATTTGTCGCGACCGCGGTATTTGCTCTCGGGCCAAATCGGATTGTAAATAAACGGAACACCGTCCACAACGATGGCCTTGCCTTTCGAATCGTACTGCTGTCCGTAGATCCATGTTTTTTTGCGCAGGTCGGCGTCGTCGTATTTCAAGAAGAATTCGGGCGAGGTCATGAATCCGTCCCAAGGCGTATCATTAATATTGTATGTCTCGCGGCTTTGGGCATGAAGCGTCAAGTCGTACCAATAGAAATATTCGGTGGTCAGTGTCGAACTGTACGGGATTACGAAAATATTCTCTTTCGAACTTTCGTTATGAACTTTAAAATTGTCAAAGAAATTTTCTTCCAATTGATATTGGCCGAGTTCCATAACTTTGTCGCACATGTCGTTGGCTTTGCTCCATTGTTCGGTTCCGATCCATACTTTCGCATTCAGATAGAGCTTGGCCAAAAGAGTATAGGCCATACCTTGCGTCACGCGACCGTAATTTTTCGAGTTCGCCTCTTTATCTAATGCATCGATATTGGCAAGAACGGTTTCTTCGACAAATTTGTAAATCTCCGCGCGCGTTTTCTTCACCGGAAGTTTTTTATCGGCAAAATCGATGGCGAAAGGGATGTCTCCCCAAGCATCCATTCCCCAGTAATAGAATAAGGCTCTCAATATTTCTATTTCCGCAATGATTTTGTCTTTCCCGTCGAAATCCATCGACGACATTCTCGTTTCGTACAACACCTCGTTGCAGGCACTGATGCCTTCGAACACGAATTCCCAAGCCAAGCGATTGATTTTATTGGCGGAACTGACGTTGTGTTTTTGTATTTCGTCCCAACGTCCGTTATCCCACCATTCGTTATCATTACGAGCGGGAATAATACACTCGTCGCTGCTTACGGTGACCAGTGACCAAAGCGTCTGTTCCATCGGATAAGGCTGCAATTTTGTGTATGCACGTCCCGCATTCATCAAGAGCGCTTGTTCGTTTTGAAAAAACTCATCCATCGGAATGCTCGAATAGGGATTTTCATCTAAATCGGTACAGCCGTAAAACCCTGCACATATTCCGATAAGAATGGCGATCGTTTTTATTTTGGTTTTCATGACTTCTTCTTTTAAAAGATTTACGTTAACGATTTAAAATTGGGCATGAATCCCGAAAGATACGGTGGTAAGTCTGGGATAATATGTCATGCTTTCGATACCGGGCTCCAATTCGGTCAGTTTTACTTCCGGGTCGAGCCCTTTATACCCCGTCACCGTTAAAACATTTTGAGCAGCTGCGTACAATTTGATCGACGAAATATACTTGTTATTTTTGAAAATGAAGGTGTAACCCAAAGCAATGTTATCCAATTTCAGATAAGTTGCATTTTCGATGTATTTGGAAGAATATTTCGATTTTCCGGTGAATGAAGGATCGTCTAACCACGAACGGGCGATATTTTTTAACCCGATCGGATTAACATTTTCGTAATACAATCGGTATTTATTCAGCACGTCTCCTCCGATCGACGCACGAAGGGAAAACGAGAAATCCCAATTTTTGTATCCGAAATTATTGCTCCAGCCCAACGTTACATCGGGATAAGCGTGTCCGATAACCTTCCATTTGTCTTCGGCAACAGTGCCGTCGGGCGCCTGCCCCTTTAGTTTATCTTCGCCGAATTCGTCCACGCCCGTCCATACGGGACCATAGAAAGTCCCGAGCGATTTGCCTTCTTCCATACGTTGGGAGTAAAGCGCTATTTCACCTTCTAACCATCCCGTTTTGTACGAGGTATTCTGAAACTCGTCATTGGTAAATTTATCCAAGCGGTTTACGTTTCGCGCCGCAGTGACAAAAGTGGTCCACGTGAAGGTTTTCACGTAGGGTTTTCCGTATAATGTGAGTTCCACTCCTTTGTTACTGATCGCACCGACATTGGTATACATTTCCGGATACAGATACGGTGGAACGGGAACCATGTATTTGTAAAGCAAATCGGTGCTTTTCCGATAATACACGTCGATACTGCCGCCGATTCGGTCACCGATGAACGAGAAATCCAATCCGCCGTTCATTTCATGTTTCTTCTCCCAACGAAGGTTGGGGTTGGGGTTGCTGATCGGTTGATACGTGTTGATCCATTCTCCGTTATAATAGAATTTTCCGGATACCCCCATCAACAGCAGCGATTTATAATTATCGAAACTCTGATTGCCCGTTACGCCGTATCCGAAACGCAATTTGAGATCGTTGATGAAACCGATTCCTTTCATGAATTCTTCTTCCGTGATTCTCCATCCGACGCTGGCAGCGGGAAACCATCCCCACTTATTGTTATCGCCAAAACGCGACGAACCTTCCCTGCGAATGGATGCCGAGATCAAGTATTTGGATTGGTAATTGTACATAATGCGACCGAAGAAACTGATTAATTTGTTGTCCTCCCGTTTGGATGTCATTTCCCCTTTTCCCTCTTTGAGACCGGCACCGGCTTCCATATCGTTCGTCCCCAACAAATCGGTATCAAAACCCCTATTGATCATTTCGCTTTCCTTGCTGCCTATTTCTCCGTACGAGTATCCTAACAATCCCTGCAGGTAATGTTTCCCGAAGGTGTTTGTATAGTTGACCGTGCTTTCGTACTGAAGGTTATATTCGGAGCCGTTACCTATAGTGGCTACGCCGTTGCTGCCGATAGTGCTCGGGTAGTAATGTGTCCGGTATTTTTCCTCGTCCCAACGGGATTTTTCGTACGAAATGAAGTTATCCCATTTCAGTCCTTTTACGGGTAGAACATTTAACGAGAAACGCGCATTTCCTCCGTAAGTGTCCGTCGTTAAGTCGTGGTCGAATTCGTTGACCATGGCTACTGGGTTATAGTAACTGACGCCGATGATACGGTTGTATCCTCCCGATTCCGTATTTGCGGGATCGTAAACCGGTTCGGTGGGGTTATGTATGAATGCTTGATAGAAAACATCCGTATTTTTGGGAGCGTATTTTCGAACCGAATAAAAGATATTGTAATTGACATCCAACCATCCGTTAAACGCGCTTTGAGTGATATTACTTCGAAGCAACACTTTCGACGCTTCGTTTCTCTTTTGCAAGCCGTCTTGATGTTCCATGTCGAAGGTGGTTCGGTGCGCGAATTTGGCGGTACCGCCGGAAATAGCAAGACTGTTTTTGTACGAAACGGGTAAAGAACGGGAAACCTCTTTGTACCAATCCGTATCTCCGGTATAGATGCTGCCCGCACTTATCGGTTTGTATTTATTGATGACATCCGCAAATTCCGAAGCGCTCAAGTTTTCAACCATTTGAGGATTCACCGAAAGGCTGACTTGGCCGCTGTATTCGACTTGCGTTTTTCCCTCTTTGGCCCGCTTGGTGGTTACGATAATTACTCCGTTTGTCCCTCTGGTCCCGTAAATGGCGGCAGCTGAACCGTCTTTCAACACATCGATGCTGACCACTTCTTGAAAGTTGATGTTTCGTAAATCGGTGCCGACAACACCGTCGATGATAACCAACGGGCTTTGTCCCGAGGTTAATGTATTGGTTCCCCGCAACAAGAATTCGTATTTTGATTGAGGATCTCCTCCGTCGGGATTAATAATGGTCAACCCGGCTACTTTTCCTTGAAGCATGCCGATGGGGCTGGTAAAAGCACCTTGGTTGAAATTGTCGGATTTAACGGAACTACTCGATCCGGTAATCTCTGTCTTGACGGTGCTTCCATAACCGATAACAACGACGCTTTCCAACGAAGTGGACGATTCTTCCAAAATAACATCGATAATTTTTCGGGATCCCACGGTTTCCTCGATGGTAGTGTATCCCACAAAGCTGAATTGAAGAACGACTTGTTCGTCGGGGACGCTGATCCGATATTTTCCTTCGATATCGGTAACCGTACCCGTTGTTGTTCCTTTAATGACGACATTTGCCCCGGTAACGGGTTCTCCGCTATCGTCGCGAACCACGCCGGTAACATCTATGGACGCCCATGCCGGAATGGCAAACAGACAACATCCGATGAGAAGCGCTATTTTGCGAATTGAATTTGTTAATAGGTTCATATGTGTGTGATTTTTATGTTTAAAATATTGTCACGTCTACTTCCTGCCGATATGGCATGGAAGATTGCGCACCCTGTCGGGTGACAGAGATGGCCGCGGCACGATTGGCAAACAGAACGGCTTCTTTTAATATACGACCTTCCGAAATAGCAATGGTCAATGCGCCGTTGAAACAATCGCCTGCGGCGGTGGTGTCCACCGCTTTTACCTTAAAACCGGGTATCATCTCCGTAGTATTTTCGTCATGGATCAAGGCGCCTTTGCTGCCCATGGTAATGATGACTTTCTTGACGCCCATTTCGCAAATCTTTTTTGCGGCCGATAAAGCGGATGCTTCATCCGTTACCGCGATTCCGGAAATGATTTCCGCTTCCGTTTCGTTGGGAGTGATCAGATCGAGATTTTCGAGAATGGATTTCGGGAGCGGTTGAAGGGGTGCGGGCGCGGGATTGAGGATTACCGTTTTTCCTTTCGATTTAGCTACTTTTGCCGCATGTTCGACCGTATCGAGGGGGATTTCGAGTTGCATCAATACGATTTCCGAATTTTCGATGGCCGAAACGGCTTTTTCGATATCCGCGGTTTGCAAATGAAGGTTTGCGCCCGATGCCACGGAAATACAATTTTCGGCATTGTCGTCGACCAAAATCAACGCGACACCCGAAGGGTTTTTGGCATCCGAGAATACAAATGATGTATCGATGCCCTCTTCATCGAATAATTGAAATGCTTGATGTCCGAAAACGTCGTTTCCCGTTTTGCAGACAAATGCGACGCTTCCGCCCAGACGGGCGCATGCAACGGCTTGATTGGCTCCTTTTCCGCCGGGGTTCATAAAAAACGTGCCTCCGAGTACCGTTTCGCCGGGACGAGGTAAATGTGTCGATTTTATGACCATATCCGTATTGGAACTGCCGATCACCAGTATTTTTCTATTCAAGCTTGTGTGTGTGTTCATTCAAAAATATTTTGTGCTGTTGGTTTTTTCAATTTTCTGCAAGGATAAAAGCTTATTCATTTTGATGCAATACAAACTTATTGCTAATTTTACAAATCCAAATTGATATTTTTCGAATAGTAATTTTAATAAAATATTGATTTTAAATATTATGAAAACGTCAAAGTTGAACAGTTTAGAGAAAAATGTCACCCTTGTTTCCGCAATGACCAAAGCCGAAAAAAGAAATTTCAGATTGAAACATATCGGTAATAATGAACAAGGTGCCTATGGTTTGTTATTCGATTTGATCGAACGTGATCCGAACAACTCAAAAGAGGAAATCGAGCGGAAATTTTTTAAGGAAACACATAAAAACATCGAGTCGGCTTCCGCTTATTTATATCGTTTGTTGTTGGACTTTTTGGTACGCGAAAATACCGAGAAATCGATTAAACCTTCTATATTCCACCAAGTGGAGAGAGCAATCCTTTTGTTCGATCGTAAATTATTCGACGAAGGGTTTTACGAACTGGAAAAGGCGCGGCAACAAGCCGAGCTGTACGAAGACGAAATGCTGCAATTGTTTGTTTGGAGAACCGAACTTCGTTTTCATGAGAAACTCGATTTCGTGCGATTATCCGAAAAGGAACTTGTGGCTATTCAGATGCGGCAATTGGAATTGATCAAACAGTGTCGGGTAATCGACCAGCACAAATTTTTGTACGATATTCTTCGATTCAGAATATTACACCGGGGACACATCGCATCCGAACGAATGAAAGATAACTTTAATGATCTTGTAATAAGTGAATTGAACTTGATATCGAACAGCAACATTAACAGTTTCGAGGCCAACAAACAACATTTGCTTTTTCAATCCGCGTATTATCTGGAGTCGGGCAATCCGCTTCCTGCCGTGCGAAATTTTCAAGCATTGATCGATTTGTTCGAGAGCAATATCCATTTGATGCTGAATCCTCCGATTTATTATTTAAATGCTTTGGTGGGAATTTTAAATACATTAATCAGCGTAAAAATGTTCGATGAAATCGATCATTTTCTGGAAAGGGTCGAAATATTGGAAACAAGAAATTATCCCGTCGATTTTTTGCTTCAAGTACGGTGGATCGGTTATTCTACCCGAATGACGATTCTGTTGAATTGTGTCGATTTTGCGGAAATCGAGAAATTAAATGAGAAATTCGGGGAGAAATTACTTTCGAAAAGTCATCTTCTTCATCCGAACGTCCAAATACATTTATATATATTGGAGGCGGCGTGTTTTATTTATCAAGGTAAAATGAAGGAGGCTCGTAAAATATTGAGTAATACCATTACCAAATATAAAATCTTTGAGAAACAACCTTTATTTCGTCACGTAAGGCTCATGTATTTGCTGATGAAGGCAGAAACGGGAGATGCGGCTTATACCGCTCGGGAAATTAAATCGTTCCGACATCGGTTCAAAAGCGAATATGCCGGGTTGATCGAGCTTCTTGTTCTTGATTTTGCCAAAGAATTTCCTTTGCCGGTGCTCAAAAAACAAAAAGAGGAAATTTTGGAACGATATCGGGGAAAAATTGAGGTGGCTTTGAAAGATAAATATTCGCAAAAACTGTTGCCTTTCTTTGATTTTACGTTGTATATGGAAAGTTGTTTGACCGGAAAATCGATGGAAACATTACTTCGGAAAAACGAATAATCGCAAATGTAGACAAAATCATCATCGGACGAGAACAAAAAAGCCTCCCGATCGGAAGGCTTTTCAATAGAATTAAACTCTCTTTTCAGAAGCGAAAATTAACCCCGACACGGAAACCGAGATGATTCAAGCCGCTGATATCAAAATAATCATTGCTGTTGGTTGAATAGGCATAAAAAACCGCCACATGTAAACCCACCGCTTGATTCGGTACCGGAGAAATCATGGCGCCCAATTCGGGCATTACGTTGAATCCCCAATTTTCGTAATCGGATTCGTAAATATTGAAATATTTGCGTTGTTCGCTGAAATTGGCGCCCAGTTTCAACCCGACATACGGATCGAACATTCCCGCGGGGAGAAAGTGGAAACGCGACGATAAACCGAAAGGTAATTCGAATACGGTTTGGTATTGATCATATGTTATCGCTCCGCCGGTGTTGCTGTCGCCGGTTAATTGATATGTTTGACGACCTTCGTATTTGATAAATGTCTGCCAAGAAACAAATGCACCTATTGCAAGCCTGTCTGTAACAAAATAATGCCCTTCAAAGTTGGCTCCCCAACCGGACGAATTGTCGGCATAATCCATTCCCATCGGAATGGCAATTTGCCAGTGACCCGAGAAATCGGCTCTGCCTTGTCTGTCGTCAAATCCGCCGGATTCTTGCGCCGATGTTACCACCGGTATGCCGCATAACAACACTGCGCTCAAGATGTATAATATTTTGGTTTTCATAATATTCATTTTTATGATATGTTTTTTTAATTATTACCGTATTCTATTATTTCGTTGTATCCAAATAGGACGCCGATTGAGTAAACGCTTGATCGATGGCTTCTTCTTCAAACATTTTGTCGTTGCCTGTATCAAGCAACCCGTTTAACGTGGCGTTCCAACGGACGGGGTGTCCTCCCGTGCCCGAAGAAGCGTTTGGACTGGTTTGCATATCGATCATTTGAATCAACGTGGTTCCAACGTCATACGAATATCCCGTTACGTAAGGATAGTAAGGATAGTAAGGATAGTAACCGCCCCACCACCAATAATACGGATAATAGTAATCATACCAATACGGAGACCAATTGTAAATAACCGTTTCCATGTCTTTGACAACGGTCATACCAATAAAATAGCGAGGCGTAAATGTACCGGCAGCTTCAATTTGATCGTACGAAACATAGGTATATCCGAACTTTTGCAAATTGGATTTTACCTTATCGATAAGTTCCGCAGACAAGCTGTTGGACCATTTCGGATTGGTAGCGTCCGAGGAAATCACGGTAATGGTATCCGAAATGTAATACGTCTTATCGTAATTTTTGAAATTATACGTTTTATCGTATTTGGTGATTACGATAAAATCCTCATCCAAATCGGAAAAATTCGGATCTTTCTCGCACGAGGCTAAGATAAATGCCCCGAGGAACAGCGGAAAAACAACTCTTTTCATACTTTTTAATTTTTGTTTGTGAATTATACTGTATTGAATGTTTCAAAATCATTACATCTTCCATTGCAACGAAACCATTATCATTGTCCGATTGTAACAATCTTGTCATGGTAAACAGACAATCGTTATGTTTTGTTCAGCGTTTTGCGGAAAATAAAAATGAAATCGGGACCTTTTTGCGAAATGAGGCAAATCGCCGGTGAATAGTCTTTATAGCATTTGAGTAGGAGTCAACGGCTTAAAAGCAAGGAAAGTTGTAAATAAACAAACACGCATCAATGCACCACACGGCTTATTGTTCGGTAAAGAAGAGCATATGATGCCGCCGATGAATCGAGCGTTATTTTATTGGGGAATTCGGATTATTCCGGTCGGTCTTTTTTCAATGCCTTTCCCTTTTCCATGTGCAGACAACGATCAATACAATCGGGCATTTCATCGATTCGATGCGATACGAAAATCAATGTTCGTTCGCGACAGTATTCATTCAACAGTCGTTTCGCCGCATTTACGGTATAAGCGTCCAGTCCTTGAAAAGGTTCGTCCAACACCAACATCGGCGAGTTTTTCACCAAAGCGCGTATCAACAACACGATATTTTGTTGTCCGGCAGATATACGTTGAAATGAATTGTTTGCGAGATTTACTATCGAAAAATACTCGAACAAATCATCCGAAAATCGAACAATGTTGTCGGAAATATTTGTTCGTTTGTACGGATTCTCGTATAATCCGCTCAAAGCGACTTCGCGACACGTTTTGTTTTGTCGAAAATAAACATGCATTTCGGGTGACACAAACCCGATTTTTTCTTTGATATCCCAAATGCTTTCACCCGTTCCCCGTTTGCGATCGAATAACGTAATTTTGGTTGCGTATGCTTGCGGGTTGTCGGCAAAAATCAGACTCAACAACATGGATTTTCCCGCTCCGTTTGCTCCCGTCAAAGCCCACTTTTCGCCGCATCGGATAATCCAATCCGCGTTGTCTACGACATTCGTTCCGCCATACTTGATGGTTACTTGATCCATTTGTACCGCAATATCAAATGTTTTTTCGGGCGCCCGAGGCAAAGGAGGCACGAGCGGATAATCGTCGGAAGAAACGATCGGAACGATATAATCTTTGCGTGGCAACATACTCTTAACGGAGAAACGATCGATTTCCATGACCCGATTAACGACGCGGGGGATTTCCCGATTGTCGATCGTCATAATGACATGAGCGCCCGCGTCGACGATTTGTTCGATCATGTCCGAAACATACGTTGTTGCCCGAGCATCGAGACCGGTATACAAATTATCGAGTAACAATAAGCGCGGCTTCTTAAGCAGCGCTTTTAGGATCAACATTTTTTTGAATTGCCCGTTCGATAATTTAATAATTTCCGTATCGAGTAATCGACGAATGTCCAATGCCTCCGATTCCGACAGAACATGATCGATATTTTCGCCCAGAAAATCGCGAACCGTGGCGATGCCTTCCGTTTCGCCGGCATGGTAACGTTGTTGGTAATAGAAATTGCCGTAATTGATTGTTCGATCGTCAAAATATACGGATGCAATCAATTTTTGGGGATTGGGAGCCGTAATTCCGTTTTTGTCCGTGATTCGATAATCGACGTGCCCGTTACGTTTGACCAATCGACCCTCGACGGCTTCCAGAAAAGTGGTTTTACCTGAACCAACGGCTCCGATAACGGCCCAATTTTCGCCTTCATACATTTCCCAACAAGTATCGGGAAAGACAATATGACCAAACTTTTCGAACGTGACGTTTTCGAATTTTATTAACGGAACCGACATGAAAATAACGCAATAAGTAAAATGTCCGCAAAAGTACTAAAAACGGATTTAACGGGAACGAGTGATTTCGGCCGAGATTATTTGTTAATTTTGTAATCGTTTTTAATCGAACCGAACTCATGGAAAAAAGTAAAAATTTCTTCGAAAACTTTTTTTCGAGCGACAAACTCGAACAGTTGGTTACGATAGGCATCAAAATCGCTTTAGCCTATCTTTTATTGATGATTCTGATATATGCGGAACGCAAGCTGTTCAAAAAGATTATTGCACGTCGGGAAAGACAATCGACGGATAAAACCAACATCGTTTTTATCAAAAACATCGTCATTTACGTTACCTACGGTATCGGATTCCTGTCCATGCTGAATCAAATTCCCGGCATGCAGCAATTGTCCAAAACGGTATTGGCAGGTGCGGGAATTTTGGCTGCCGCCGTCGGTTTCGGTTCGCAGCAAGCTATTTCGAATATCGTGAGCGGTATTTTCATGGTATTGTTCAAACCCTTTCGCGTGGGTGACTTTATCGATATGGGCAGTGACGGCAGCGGAACAGTTGTGGATATATCATTGAGACACACCACCATACGCAATTCGGAAAACCGAATGATCATTGTTCCCAACAATGTATTGAATAACCGATCGATCATTAATTCATCCATCCTAAGTTCCGCCACTTGCGCATTTATCAACGTCGGTATCGGTTACGGTTCCGATATCAACCGGGCAATGGCGCTCATACAACAGGAGGCCTTGAAACATCCTTTGTTGATTGATCGTCGAACTCCGAAGGAAAAAGAAGCCGGCGTTCCGCAAGTAATCGTACGCGTGATCGAATGGGCAGGTTCCTCGATCAATCTTCGGGCATGGGCATGGGCCGGCAATACATCCGATGCATTTGTTTTAAAGTGCGATTTGCTGAAATCCGTTAAAGAACGGTTTGATCGGGAAGGAATCGAAATTCCGTTCCCTTATACCAATGTCATACTGAAGCAGGAGTAAAGCGAAAACATTGTTCGATTGCATGGTCAAATTTCGCATTAACACCTAAAAACAAAACCGGCCGAATGCCGGTAGGATTATAAACCCCAAAACAACACCAAATACCGATTTCATGATGAAAAAAATATTACTTGCCTTATTCCTTGTCGGATTCACAATGAGCAGTTCCGTTACTTCGGCCCAAAACAAAATTACCTTCGGAGAAAATAACCGTATCGTCTTTTTGAAGAACGAGCGTGTACGGGTCGATTTCAATTTGAACGACGGATATTTTCATCTGAGCAATGCTCGGGGCGAAAAAATATTCGAGGATGCTTACTTTCAAGCAAACGGGTTGCAATCGAAGGATACCTGCCGAGCGAGAACATGGACCGTGAGCGATGTTCGAGACCAAACGGGTGCGGGAAAAACATTGACGGTAAAAATCGCTTTTGCGGGTTATGCGGATATTTTATGGAGCGTTACCTTGTACGAAAACGAGTCGTACTTTATCTTCGACATGGGAATCGTCAACGATCAACCGAAGCCGTATCGTTTGATGAGTTTTTATCCCGTTGCCTGCGGTAAGGTTTATGCAGGTAAAGATACAAAAGAGAACTACCGCGTGCTTGACGGTAACGGAGGAGGAAGTCCCACTTGGGTGACAAACAACGACCGATTGCAATCGTTCAATAATTTGTTGATCAAATTCGGACCGCTTTCGCAACCGAATATTTTGGTTGCCGGAGGCGTTTCGTACCACGAATTCGAAAAATTCGTTTCCGTAACGAGGAGAGAAAAGAACTTTCGGTTTCAACTCTATGCCGAAGATCCCGTCGGCAGATTGATCGATGCCGGACAAACCTATAAGCCGAACGAAAAGTTTTACCTCAATTTCGATAACCGCAACCCGTTTGAGGCTATGGAGCAATACGCCTTTGTGCTGCGGAAAGAGCAAGACATCAACTTGAATTATTACGATTTTATCTCCGAATGTCTTTGGTATGCTGCATTTTACAACATCGATGCCGGGCGCGAAAAATTCAATAACAGCAAAGGAGCCGTGGAAGAGATGGACAACGCCGTCAAAAGCGGTATCACCAATTATACCAAGGTGGCCGTTCGGTTGGTTCCCGATGCGTATACCGAAGATAACCAACAAGGTTGGTGGGACGACAAACATTGGGGAATGCACAACGAGCCGCAATCGACCGATCTTCCGCACTACACGGAGCCTTACTTGACCACGGAAAGTTGGTGCAAAGCCGTTATCGAAAAAGGCGGCATTCCGTTTACCTACATGCAAACGGGGCGTCGCTCGGAAGATTTCGTGAAATTGCATCCCGATTGGATGTTGTTTAACGATCCGTACAAACCATACACGGGTAACAAACGCATGACCATGGAAACAAGTTATCCGAGTATATTTTCCGAAAGTTATGCCGGACATTGGTGGACCGATCGGAAACTTTGGGGATACGACTTTACCGACACCGCATTCGTTAGACACATGCAACAAGTGTATGCGCATTTGAAAAAAGCCGGCATCAAAGGAATATTCTACGATTATCCCGAAAACACGGGATGGGCATACGAAGGCGGATTTGACGATCCGTATGCAACCACCGCGTACGCCTATCGCCAAATATTTAAATTGGCCGTCGACGGAATCGGAAAAGACGTATTGTTGCAGGAACGAAACGTGGTTCGCGGATCGGATGTCACGTTGGGACTCGTATCATCGCAGCGTGTGTGGGGCGATACCGATAAAATTACGCCCGAAATGGTCAGTCGATGCGGATTACGTTGGTACAAAAATCGCGTAGTCATCAATTACGATATGGATGCAAAAGATCCCGAAGATGTTCTGCCCGAAGGAAGCGTCGACGGATTGCGGTCTTTGTTCACCATGAGCTACGTTACTTCCGGGCGCTTCCTGCTTGCGAGAAGCTTTGCGCAAATGAGCAAAGAACAATTGTACGATTTAAGCAGGACATTTCCGTATCACACCACGGCAAAAAGCGCGCGTCCCGTCGATGCCTTCGATGAAGACGTCATATTTCCGAGAGTGTACGATTTCGAGGTAAATCCCGATTGGCATCAACTTACGTTTTATAATTATTACGATTCCGAACATACCGCTCCGACCGCTATCGACGTTGCATTGGGCAAAAGCCTTAACGAAGGCGGCTTGGAGCTCGACGCCGATCGACAATATTACGTTTACGATTTCTGGAACGATGCTTTCGTCGGGTTATTCGACGGAACCGATCGTTTAACGCAGACGTTGCGAACGGGGGAATCGCGCATGATGTCGGTTCATGCCAAGAAAAATCACCCTCAGTTTATTTCGACCGATCGGCACATCATGCAGGGAATGCTTGAGTTGGAAGATGTCAAGTGGAACGAAAAAGATAAAACGTTGAGCGGTGTTGCCGCCGTCGTGAAGAACGATCCGTTCGAAATCGTTATTGCCGGTAACGGGTACAAGACGATTTCCGCGAGAACGGCACGAGGAAAGGCCGAAATAAAGGATATCGGAAACGGATTGATTAAATTGACGCTGAAGAATACCGAAAACCAAAAAATAAAGTGGACGGTGAAATTTACCCGTTAACATTTTCGTTCGGAGTTCAATTTATACTCGATCAAAATTGATTTACGAATAAATGAAAACTCAGAACTCGGAAGTGGGGTATAAAATTAGGGTATTGTCAAAAAATATCTTCATCTCGGTTTTATCTTGAAGTGATTTTGGTTTTCGAATACCTTACCGATTCTTTGGATCTTTCGTATCTCAGAAAGGTAAGACCTAACAGGTTTTCAAAACCTGTTAGGTCTCTCTCCTCGATTTATCCGAAAAAGGGACGAATATTTATAAAATTGACCCTTGAATTTTTGCCGGCCCACTTCGGAGGTTTTGAAAACCTCCGAAGTCTTGTCTCCGATTTTTTTTGCAATTTACTTTCGGTTGAGTATTCATTTCAAAAAAACGCGGAATTCCGCCGGTATCAAACCGGGAATTTCGTATCAACAACATGTTAATAAATAAACTTTCGGTTTTGCCGACAAGCCGTTATTTTTGCATTCGACAAGAATGTGCGCATTGCGCGTTTGCTTTGCATTAATCTGTAGACCATGTCCGAAAAGAAATACGTCGAAACCCCGTTAATGAAGCAGTATTACGATATCAAAGGGAAACATCCCGATGCGATATTGCTGTTTCGCGTAGGTGACTTTTACGAAACATTCGGCGAAGATGCTATTCGGACGGCTGAGATTCTCGGGATTACGTTGACGCGTCGCGCCAACGGCTCGGCTTCATTCGTGGAATTGGCCGGTTTTCCGTATCATGCGTTGGATACCTATTTGCCGCGATTGGTACGGGCAGGACAACGCGTAGCTATTTGCGAGCAATTGGAAGATCCCAAAACGACCAAAACCATCGTAAAACGCGGAATCATCGAATTGGTTACGCCCGGTGTGGTGCTCAACGACCATGTGCTCGAAAACAAGGAAAACAACTTTTTGGCTTGCGTTCATCCGGGAAAAAACACGACGGGTGTCGCTTTTCTGGACGTATCCACCGGTGAGTTTTTGGCAGCCGAGGGATTAACCGAATACATCGATAAATTGCTGAACGGGTTCAATCCGAAAGAAGTGTTGGTGGAACGCGGCAAGCAAAATTGGTTTAAGGATACGTTTGGAACGCGATTTTATCTTTCCGTGCTCGAAGATTGGGCGTTTGTTCCCGATACCGCGCGCGGAAAATTGCTGGCGCATTTCAAAACCGTGAATTTAAAAGGTTTCGGGATCGACGACATGACCGGAGCCGTTACTGCCGGCGGCGCCATTCTGCAGTATCTGGATATCACGCGGCACGATCGTTTGGAACATATTAACAAGATATCCCGCATCGACGAGGATACCTACGTTTGGTTAGATAAATTCACCATCCGCAATCTGGAACTTCTGTATTCGGTCAACGAAGGCGGACATGCGCTTTGCGAGGTGATTGATCGTACGTTATCGCCGCCGGGCGCGCGTTTGCTGAAACGATGGATTGCCATGCCGCTGAAGGATATCCGACGAATCAACGAACGTTTGGATGTTGCGGAATATTTTTACGGGAATTTCGACGTTACCGAATCGTTGGGCGATCAAATACGTCGCGTGGGCGACATGGAACGCATTATCGCCAAAATGGCTACGGGACGAATCACACCGCGCGAATTACTGCAACTGAAAAATGCTTTGGAGGTGATTGCGCCCGTCAAAGATTTATGTGGTCAATCGGGTAATGCGTCGTTGATAAGCATTGCCGAACAACTCAACCCTTGTGCGACCATTCGCGATCGTATCGCACATGAGCTGACGGACGATCCGCCCAATGCGGTGATTAAAGGCAACGTGATGGCGGCCGGCGTATCCGCGGAATTGGATGAACTGCGCTATATTCGCCATTCCGGAAAAAATTATTTGACGGAACTGCAACAACGCGAAGTGGAACGGACGGGCATTACGTCGCTTAAAGTCGATTTCAACAATGTGTTCGGGTATTACATCGAAGTGCGCAACACGCATAAAGACAAAGTTCCGTCCGAATGGATTCGCAAGCAAACATTGGTGAATGCCGAGCGCTATGTTACCGAGGAACTGAAAGAATACGAATCGAAAATATTGGGCGCGGAGGAAAAAATCCTTCGGCTCGAAACGGATTTGTTTGCTTCGTTGGTGGCAGCCGCATCCGAATACATTCCCGTTATACAGCTCAATGCGTCGTTGCTTGCTCGTTTGGATTGTCTTCAATCGTATGCGCGTGCGGCCGTTGAAAATAAATACGTTAAACCTTCGATTACCGAATCGGACAGTATTCGCATCGAACAAGGACGCCACCCGGTGATTGAGGCATTCCTGCCGCCCGAAAATCCGTACGTGGCCAATGATGTGTATTTGGACGGTACCGAACAACAAATGATCGTCATTACGGGACCCAACATGTCGGGTAAATCGGCGTTGTTGCGGCAAACGGCATTGATCGTGTTGATGGCGCAAATAGGTTGTTACGTTCCCGCCAAAAGTGCGGAAATCGGCTATGTGGATAAAATATTCACCCGTGTGGGCGCGTCGGATAATATCTCGCAAGGCGAATCGACCTTTATGGTGGAGATGACCGAAGCGGCGGGTATCATGAATAATTTGTCGCCCCGCAGTTTGATCCTTCTCGACGAAATCGGCCGAGGAACCAGCACGTACGACGGTATTTCCATTGCGTGGGCCATGGCCGAATATATTCATGAACATCCGACGGCAAGAGCCAAAACGTTGTTCGCCACGCATTACCATGAACTGAACGAGATGGAAAAAAGCTTCGCCCGCATCAAAAACTACAATGTGGCGGTGAAGGAATTAAACGGGAAGGTGATCTTTCTTCGAAAATTGGTGCGCGGCGGCAGCGAACACAGTTTCGGTATTCATGTGGCGCAAATGGCGGGAATGCCCAAAAGCATCGTTTCCCGAGCCTCGGAAATTTTGAAAGAACTCGAATCGGATCGCGACAATAAAGGTATTTCGGCCAAACCCGTGGCGGAATTGGGGCAAAAACGCGAAGGCTATCAATTATCTTTCTTTCAATTGGATGATCCCGTATTGAAACAGATTCGCGATGAGATTAAAAAAGTGGACATTAACAGCATGACCCCGCTCGAAGCCTTGCAAAAATTGAGCGATATCAAAAAATGGGTGGGATTGAAATAATCCTTATTTTTCGTCATCGGCACCGAAACGATAAAAGTCTTTATTTTTCTCGGAAATAATACTATTTTTGTTGGATTGCTTCAAAAAGACATGGATTGTTAAAAGTACATGATCGGTAAGCAGTTCGTTCGGAATTATCCCGACTTCAATCGTATATTGGTTACAATAAATAAATACAAATAAGACCGGGAAAACCTATCGGGTTTTTAAAACCCGATAGGTTTATATCTTTAGAATATTTACAGACCTATCGGGTCTCAAAGACCCAATAGGTCTATTGTTTAAAAAACACATTCACATGAAATATATCATCGTGCTCGGCGACGGAATGGCCGATGAGCCGATTGAATCATTGGGAAATCAAACTCCGTTGCAGGCGGCCGATACGCCCCATATGGATTTATTGGTCCAAACAGGCCGTTCGGGAATGTTGGACACTGTTCCGAACGGAATTCACCCCGGAAGCGAAGTCGCCAATCTGGCCGTGTTGGGTTACGATGTCGAAAAAGTTCTCGAAGGGCGAGGCGTATTGGAAGCGGCAAGCATGGGGGTGGAAATCCTGCCGGGAGAAATGGCGATGCGGTGTAATTTGATTTGCATCGAAAACGGAAAAATAAAGAACCATTCCGCCGGTCATATTTCCACCGAAGAAGCCCGAATATTGATTCAATACCTGAACGAAAAGTTGAGCGACGAAAAGTTGCATTTTTTTCCGGGAGTTTCTTATCGAAACATCTTGAAATTGAAAGGCGGCAATAAGCATTTACGTTGCACTCCGCCGCACGACGTTCAAGGAGCGGCTTTTGAACCGGTGATGATTCAAGCCAAAAATCCCGAAGCTCACAATACGGCCGATTTGTTGAATCGATTGATTCTTCGTTCCCGCGAATTATTGGAAGATCATCCCGTCAATCGGAAACGTCGGTCGGAGGGGAAAGATCCCGCCAATGCCGTTTGGCCTTGGTCGCCGGGATATAAACCCCGGATGGAACCTTTTTCCGCATTATTCCCGATACGGTCAGGCGCCGTTATTTCCGCCGTCGATTTGATTAACGGCATCGGCATATATGCCGGGTTGGAAGTGATCAAAGTTGCGGGAGCCACCGGATTGTACGATACAAACTACGAAGGAAAAGCTCGAGCGGCATTGGATGCATTGAAAGAAAAAGATTTTGTTTATTTGCATATCGAAGCTCCCGACGAAGCCGGACACGAAGGCGATCCGAAATTGAAAATCAAAACGATCGAGGATATCGATCATCGGGTATTGAAAACGATTTTGGACGAGATAAAAGATTGGGACGAACCGGTAACCGTTGCGCTTTTACCCGATCATCCCACTCCTTGTCGGCTTAAGACACATACCGCCGATCCGGTTCCTTTCGTGATCCGAAAACCCGGTCAAGCAACGGACGGTGTGAAAACATACGACGAATTTGCCGCACAAAAAGGCGGATACGGTCGATTGAAAGGTAAAGAATTCATTACGGAATTTTTCAAATAACGGTGCAACAGTGCCGTCAAACGTAATTTGAACATAAAATACGATGTATTATTACAGCACGAATAAGCAAGCGCCTTCGGTTTCTTTGCGGGAAGCCGTCGTAAAAGGATTGGCCGCGGACAAAGGCCTTTACATGCCCGAAAAAATCGAACGATTGCCCGATTCCTTTTTTCGGGAGATGCCCGATATAAATTTTCGGGAAATTGCAGCTGTCGTTGCCGATGCATTTTTCGGAGAAGACATGGAATCCGAAATACTTCGTGCAATCGTTGACGATACGCTTGCGTTTGATACCCCTTTGGTACGGGTGAGCGACTCCGTTTATTCTCTCGAACTGTTTCACGGTCCCACGTTGGCCTTCAAAGATGTCGGTGCGCGATTTATGGCAAGGTTGCTGGGATATTTCATCCGAAAAGAAGGATTGAAACAAGTGAACGTGTTGGCGGCGACTTCGGGTGATACGGGAAGCGCTGTGGCAAACGGTTTTTTGGACGTTCCCGGAATACATGTTTACGTACTGTATCCCAAAGGAAAAGTAAGCGCAATACAGGAATGCCAATTTACGACGTTGGGAAAGAACATCACCGCTTTGGAGATCGACGGCGCTTTTGACGATTGCCAAGCGTTGGTAAAATCGGCCTTTGCCGATGCGGAATTGAATGCCCGCATGCAGCTTACTTCGGCTAACTCGATTAACGTGGCGCGTTTTCTCCCGCAGGCTTTTTATTATTTTTATGCATACGCTCAAGCAAGCAAGCTCGGAAAAGCCGATCATATCGTATTTTCCGTTCCGAGCGGAAATTTCGGCAACTTAACCGCGGGACTGATCGCCAAGCGTATGGGATTGCCCGTCGAACGATTCATTGCGGCCAATAACCGCAACGACGTTTTCCTGCGATATCTTCAAACGGGCGAATACACGCCCCATCCGTCCGTTGCCACCATTGCCAATGCCATGGACGTGGGCGATCCGAGCAACTTTGCCCGCATTGTCGATTTATACGATTACGATCACGACGCCGTATGCCGTGATGTTGCCGGATACGCATACGACGACGAAGCCATTCGATCGACGATACGATCATGTTATCGGGAAACGGGCTATTTACCGGATCCGCACGGAGCATGCGCTTACCGAGCCTTGAGGGAAAACCTTCATCCCGACGAAACGGGGATTTTTCTTGAAACGGCTCATCCGGCTAAATTTGCGGATACCGTAGAAGAAATTATCAACGAAAAAATCGAAATTCCGGAACGATTACGGGAATTTATGCAAGGAAAAAAACAAACCGTCGAGTTAAGCAAGGAATTCAACGATTTCAAATCCTTCCTACTCAATCGAAAATCATTCGAATAAAAATCCGCGCCGATTCCCGATAATGCATGCAATGCCGAAGAATTATAACCGAAAAACCGGAATATCGTTATATTTGCACAATCAACATAATACTTGTCATCAACAAAATAACCAACCATGAGCAAAAAATTCATCAACGGACTTTTCATCGCGGGCATGCTGTTTCTCGGCATTTCTTGTACGCCAAAAAGCGGTGTCGCCGATTATAATGTCGTGTGGGAGTCCCAAAGTCAAAATTCGCGGGGGTCTATGCCCATCGGTAACGGAGATTTGGGCGCCAACGTTTGGGTTTCCCCCGAAGGAGAATTAACATTTTTCATCAGTAAAAGCGATGCATGGAGCGAAATCGGCAGATTGTTGAAAATCGGCAAAATAAAAATGAAATTTACTCCGAACCTGTTGGCTGACAAAAATTTTCGGCAAGAGCTCGATTTGGAGACCGGGATGATCAAGATAACGGGAAGCAACGGAAACGATAAATTATCCCTCGTTTTTTGGGTAGATATTTTTTTCCCGGTCATACATGTTGAAGGAAAAAGTACCGTACCGGTAACCATTGATGTCGTTTATGACGGATGGCGTACCGAACGCAGAGAATTGACGGGCAACGAACTGTTTTCCGCATACGGCATCACTCAATCCCCGAATCCGGTGATTGCGGAGCCGGATACCGTTCTTCCGCGCGAAAATTGCTTGATTTGGTGTCATCACAACAAACGTTCGATTTGGAAAGAAACGCTTCGGGTGCAAGCCATCGATAAATTTGCGGAAACGGGGACGGATCCGCTTCTTCATCGAACCTTCGGAGCTTTTGTCAAAGGTCCGGAGTTTGTCGGCAAATCACCGAAAGAGTTAACCACGAAAAAGGCGACCAAAAGAATCGAACTGAATATTTTTGCGCTTACCGAAATGTCCGAATCGGTGAAAGATTGGGAAACATCCGTCGTTAAGCTTTCCGAATCGTGGAAATCGGCTCCCGCCGTTCACCGAAAAGCCAATCATAAAGATTATTGGAAAAACTTTTGGGGAAGCAACTACATTGTCGTCGGGTCTTCGACGGGCGACGAAAAAATATCCGGCGTAACCCGCGGGTATTTGTTGCAACGCTACATAAATGCATGCGCGAGCCGCGGAAACATGCCCGTCAAATTTAACGGTTCGATTTTTAATGTGGACTCGGCTCAAGCAGATCGTCCGTACGATGCCGACTATCGGTCGTGGGGCGGTTGCTATTGGTGGCAAAACACGCGACTTCCTTATTGGTCGATGA
The DNA here is from genome assembly GCA_031551455.1 of Bacteroidales bacterium. Taxonomy (GTDB): domain Bacteria; phylum Bacteroidota; class Bacteroidia; order Bacteroidales; family UBA4181; genus JAIRLS01. Next base: position 22,178 of record JAVBNP010000065.1, read on the forward strand.
TTTATTCGGGCGATTTCGAATTGATGGCACCTTTGTTTAAAATGTACATGAATGCTCTGCCCTTGGCGAAGTATCGGACAAATGCGTATTACGGACATGCGGGCGCCTATTTCCCGGAAACCATGTATTTTTGGGGCGCTTGGAATAACGATAATTACGGTTGGGACCGCGAAGGCAAGCCGAACGGTCTTTCCGATAACAAATATATTCGCTACGAATGGCAGGGAGGCATCGAGCTGATTGCAATGATGTTGGATTATTACGATTTCACGCAGGATCGGGCGTTTCTTTCCGGAACGTTGTCGCCTTTTGCTTCGGAAATTTTGACCTTTTATCGGGAACATTACAAGAAAGGTCCCGACGGAAAAATATTATTTGATCCGGCTCAGTCTTTGGAAACTTACTGGGAAGGAACCATCAACCCGATGCCGGAAGTTGCCGGTTTACGGTTTGTTTTGCCGAGGTTGATGCAACTGGATGTTGACCCCGCTTTCAAAGAAAAATGCAAAGAAATGCTTTCGGATATGCCGGAACTCCCCGCGGGAGAAAAAGACGGCAAAAAAGTTCTTTTGGCCGGGGAACAATTGGGACCGAAAAACAATCAGGAAAATCCGGAATTATACGCATTATTCCCCTATCGGCACTACGGCATGTTACAACCGGACTTGGATATTGCCAAAAACACGTATGCCAAACGGATTCATAAAGAACCATGGGGATGGCAACAAAATTCCATACAAGCGGCGTTGATCGGAGAGGCGGATCAAGCGGCTGCAATGGTCACGGAAAATTTCAATACCAAAAATAAAGAGAGTCGATT
>JAVBNP010000226.1:0-9707 GCA_031551455.1 Bacteroidales bacterium
GAGCGCCGGTGGTTTATTACAGCAATGTGCCGGCGGAATTACTGCAAACCGAGGGAACGCCCGTATACGGTAAAATTAACGGCACCGAATTGTTGTATGTCACCAATTCGGAGGATGACATTTTTGTGTATCAACCCGAAAACGATTATTATACATTGATTTCGGGTCGTTGGTTTCGTTCCGCGAAGTTGACCGGATCGTGGAGTTATGCCGGCGATAAATTACCCGCCGATTTTGCCAAGATTCCGCACGATTCGCCCAAAGCACATGTATTGTCGTCGGTTCCGGGTACCGTTGAGGCTTCCGATGCGGTAATGTTGGCACTGATTCCCACTACGGTAGTGGTAAACAAAGCCGACGCGGAAGCCAAAGCGAACGTAACGTATGACGGCGATCCCAAGTTTGCCTCGATTGACGGAACTTCGTTACAATATGCCACCAATACGCAGGATAAGGTGATTAAAGACGGTAACGAGTATTATTTGTGTTATCAAGCGGTATGGTTTGTATCATCGTCTCCGGAAGGTCCGTGGAAAACGGCTGACATGGTTCCGGCCGAGATATACAAAATTCCGCCGAGTTCGCCGGTGTATAACGTCACGTACGTTACCCAATCCAATGCTACGGCCACGACCGTGGAATCGAGTACCACCGCCGGATATTTCGGGGCGTTTGTCATTGGTGCAACCGTCGGAGCAATGTTCGGCGCCGCCATTGTTTACGGCACCGGATGGTATTATCCGCCTTATATTTTTTGGGGACCGGGCGCTCTGTATCCGATTTATCGTCCGTGGCCGTGCACTTACGGAGGCGGAGTGGCATATAATCCTTGGACGGGCGGATGGGCTGCCGGCCGTCGTGCATATGGTCCTTACGGCAGCGCTGGATCGGCGGCATGGTATAATCCCGCTACCGGACGGTACGGACGATCGGCGAGTGTTCAGGGATGGTACGGCGGGCGTACGGTCGGTAATACATACAATCCTTGGACGGGCGCTTACGGTCATACTTCGCAAGGACATAATCCGTATGCCCAATGGGGCGGTTCAACGGTGAGCAACGGTTCACAGTGGGCGCGTTCGGGACATGTAACTACCGCCTACGGCACGGCATTCGGCTATCAAACATCCGGAGGTAGGGAGGGTGTGGTGACACACGGCGCCGGAGGTACGACGATTCATACCGATAACGGGGTCTATGCCGGTCACGACGGCAATGTGTATCGGAAAGGCACTGATGGCAATTGGAGTCGTTACGGAGGACAAGGGCAATGGAATCAAGTGAATCCGCAACGGCAAAGTTCGGGAAGTGAGCGTAACCTCGCCGGTGAAAGACAATATGATGGAAATGTCATGCAAAATCTCGACCGATCGCAACAATCGCGTATGCGCGGTCAACAACAATCGCAAGGTTTCCGTCAATTCCAACGCAGCGGATACCATTCGGGAATGAGAAATTGGCACAGATAAAAATATCAATAAATAAATTCGTTGTTAAATCGGTCGAAAGCCAACTTGAATAAATAATCATTTGATTTTAAGGTTTGTTTTGCCGTTTTACAATGACGTAAACCGTATCCTATTAGGTCTCAAAGACCTGATAGGATTTGTCGGGTACAAGACCTATCGGGTTTTAAAAACCTAATAGGTCATTACGTCTTCCAAGTTTTTGAAAATGCGAAAGGATATTGCTCCATCCTCTATCATATAATTGTAAATCAAAATAATAATGGCTTTTTGTAAAATACACGATCCGTTTTCCGAAAACAATGTGAAAATTACGGCTTAAAATATCCGCCAACCGATAAAATGTATTTTGGGTGCGTTTTTTGAAGATTGTATCTTTGTGAACGTAAACGATAAATTTTATGGCGCAAACTACCCTTTATATAAAAAATATGGTTTGCAACCGTTGCATCATGGTTGTGGAAGACAAACTGCGAGAATTGAGTATAACATCCGTTTCCGTGGGACTCGGAGAGGTCGTTTTGACCGATGAACCGGACGACCGAAAGAAAGAAGAATTGAAAAACGTATTGCAATCAGTCGGTTTCGAATTAATCGACAACAAAAGGATCCGCTTGATAGAACAGGTAAGAAAAGCGATCATCGAGCTTGTTCGCGAAAATAACAACGATTTGAGAGTGAACCTGTCGAGTTACATCGGCGAGAGAGTGCACCACGATTATACCTATGTCAGCAACTTATTTTCGGAGGTCGAAAACATAACCGTCGAAAAATATTTTATCGCTCAAAAAATTGAAAGGGTAAAGGAACTGCTGGTATACGACGAATTGAATCTGAACGAAATTGCCGACATGCTTCACTATTCGAGTGCGGCTCATCTGAGCGCGCAATTCAAAAAAGTCACGGGACTTACGCCCGGTCATTTTAAACGAATCAAAGAGAATAAACGCAAACCGCTCGACATGGTGTAAATGTTGTAAATCATTACGCGAATTATATAACAGCCTACCGAACCGGTGTACCGATCTTTGTGTTGTTAAATTTAAAATCGAATAACAATGGCAAAGCATAAAATCGTCAAAAAGACTTTTCCCGTTCTCGATATGGGTTGCGCATCGTGTGCGGCAAAGGTTGACAAAGCGCTGAGCAAACGGGAAGGAGTTGTTGCTTCCTCGGTAAATTATGCCGCTGCAACGGCCACCGTCGAATACGATCTTTCCCGAACTTCGCCCGAGTTATTGCGCGAAGCCGTGCAAAATGCCGGTTACGATCTTTTGATCGATCTCGACGAAACCGGTTCCGATGAAATCGAACAAGCGCATGCGGCAAAATACCGAAAACTGAAACGTCGTACCGTTTGGGCGATCATACTTTCCGTACCCGTTGTTCTCATCGGGATGGTATTCATGAACATGCCGTATGGTGAAGAAATTTCGTGGATACTTTCCACTCCCGTGGTTTTTTGGCTCGGAAGAGATTTTTTTATCGATGCTTGGAAACAATTGAAGCATCGTTCATCCAATATGAATACGTTGGTAGCACTCAGCACCGGAATAGCTTATTTTTTCAGTGTATTCAATATGCTTTTTCCGCAGTTCTGGTATTCGCGCGGCATTTCGCCGCACGTTTATTTCGAAGCCGCCGCCGTTATCATTACCTTTATTCTTTTGGGACGGTTGTTGGAAGAAAAAGCCAAAGGAAATACGTCGTCCGCCATTAAGAAATTGATGGGGCTTCAACCCAAAACCGTTACCGTTGTCAATGAAGCGGGCGTATCGGAAGAAATTCCCGTTAATCGAATAAAAACCGGCGATGTTCTGTTGGTAAAACCGGGTGAGAAAATCGCCGTCGACGGTTCCGTTGTCGACGGAAGTTCGTACGTGGACGAAAGTATGCTCAGTGGTGAACCGGTTCCGGTACTCAAGGAAAAAGACGGAAAAGTGTATGCCGGAACCATCAATCAAAAAGGAAGTTTTCGTTTTCGGGCGGAAAAGGTCGGAGCTGATACCATGTTGGCCCAAATCATACGGATGATTCAAGATGCACAAGGAAGCAAAGCCCCCGTTCAAAAATTGGTCGATAAAATTGCCGCCGTATTTGTTCCCGTCATTATCGGCATTGCCGTGTTGTCTTTTATTCTCTGGTTGTTGCTCGATCCCGCAACCGGATTTACGCACGGTCTGTTGGCAATGGTCACCGTGCTGATCATTGCCTGTCCGTGCGCATTGGGGTTGGCCACGCCGACGGCTGTCATGGTGGGTATCGGAAAAGGAGCAGAGAGAGGCATTTTGATTAAAGATGCGGAGAGCCTCGAAATCGCCAAAAAAGTCAATGCCGTGATTCTCGACAAAACCGGAACAATTACGGAAGGAAAGCCGGTTGTTACGGACATCGTGTGGTTAAACGGCGACGACGCCGACAAAGGAATATTTTGTACGTTGGAGAAATATTCCGAACATCCGCTTGCCGATGCCGTGGTGAATTATTTCGAGGGCGTCGACACCTATACGTCGGAATATTTCGAAAGCCTCACGGGAAAAGGAGTGAAAGGTTTCGTGAAGGGGAAAGTATGGTTTGCCGGAAACGCCAAATTGATGACAGAGAAAAATATCATGATTGATCGGGATTTAGCGACTTGGGCAAAAGATCGGGCGGAAGAATCACAAACGGTGATTTGGTTTGCCGATACCAACCAAGCCTTAGCGGCGGCAGCCGTTACCGACAAAATCAAGGAGAGTTCGCGTGAGGCAATCCGCCAACTCAAAGAATCGGGTTTGGAGGTATATATGTTAACCGGCGATGATGAAGCAACGGCTCGCGAGATTGCGGCAAAAGTCGGGATAGACCGATATAAAGCGAATACCTTGCCTCACGAAAAAGAGGCATTCATCAAGCATCTTCAAGAAGAAGGAAAGGTAACGGCGATGGTGGGCGACGGCATTAACGACAGCGCGGCACTCGCTCGGGCCGACCTCGGTATTGCCATGGGTAAAGGAAGCGATATCGCCATGGATACCGCAAAAATGACGATTATTTCCTCCGATTTGACCAAGATACCCGAAGCGATCAAGTTATCAAAATTAACCGTTGCCACCATTCGTCAAAACTTGTTTTGGGCATTTATTTACAATCTGATCGGAGTTCCGATTGCCGCCGGTATTCTTTTTCCGATAAACGGATTTCTCCTAAATCCGATGATTGCGGGATTGGCAATGGCGCTCAGCAGCGTAAGCGTAGTTACTAACAGTTTACGTTTGAAAACAAAAAAGATTTGACATGCCGATGGGTGATATTTCCCTTCACGAAAAAATTTTGGTAAATGTATTTTCCACATTTTAATTGTGTGAATAGTTTGTTTTATTTAGTAACATTGGATATTTGTCAAATAAGATAAAATTAAATTTGAGTAATTTAGAAAATATATTTGCCATATTATCATGTGAATAATAAATACAAAATTCATCACCAAGACCATGTTCGATGGTAATATTGCGTGAATCCGTTTGATCGTTACATGTTTTCATATTCCTCCCGTTTGCTTTTCGGCAACTTTTTGATGACTTCTTCTGCCGATCGGTATATCAATTCTTCGATCAGTTTGTCGGGAACGTCGCTTTCCAATTGAACGGAATTCCATAGCAACGTTTTGAATGGAGTTGCTTCGATTCCGTGATATTGTTCGCGCAACTCGACCGATTTCTGGGGATGACATTTCAAACAAACCTTGAAAACGCCGTCTTTTGGTTTCAACGGGATATAAGCAAACATCTTATCCATGACCTTAAAGACCAATACGGAAGGATCGATAAACGGACAGGATTCCGAGCTTCCTTTAACGGAAAGACAACATTCTCTCAGTTCTTCAATGTTCATCGGCGAATACTGTAAATTGTTTTTGCATGATATTATTGCATCATCGCTATTATCCGGTTTTTCTTCCGATTTAATGTGCCATTTTGCTATCAATGGTAACAAAAATACGATAAAAATTTACAAAATTTACCGCAACAACGAAAATGGTTTATGGTTCGCAGTAAGATGAAAAGATGCGGAGAAACAGCCAACGGTTTCATTCGGCTAACAGCTTTTTCACCGAAAACTTTAACATGTTTACGACAATCAATCGATGAAACGGATAAATTGCATAGAAATAGAGGCGTCCCAACCGATTATAAAAATGTACGACAGTAGAGGCCGTCAATTTCTTTTGGTTATTCGATTCGTTGATTTTAATCGAGAAATACATTTTTAAATGCTTATCGTCGGCGCCGATGATGGTTTCCGATGTCGACTTTGCTACGACTTTCGCAAACTCGTGACTTTCGCCCCGTCTGATTGCATTTTCAAATTTTTCTTTGTTTCTGTCGCTTCCCGCTCGAATACCGAACGGTTTTACCAACCAATCGCGTAAGGCGAAAAGTTTGTTCACCCATTTGGGCGAATTGGTCCAAAACGCAACCATAAAATCGTCTGCGGAAATATTACGATTGCAGGAAAATACACACTCAAAAGCGTCGGAATAATCTCCCGGAAGATAACCGGAAATCAAATCGGTTTTCGAAACAGCAATTTTCTTGATTGTCATACCATTCCCGAAATAATAAGCACCAAAGCGATCAAAAACAAAATCCATTGTCCTTGATAAAGATAATTCATTCGTTTGGCTTTCGAGACCAACAAAGTTACCAACCAAAATACAAGGTAACCCGAGTAAAGCAACGCGATAAAAAGCAACAAAAGGCGATTGAACGAAATCACGCCGATGCCCGTCAGAAAAATAAAAACGGAAGTCAAGAGCAAATCCGCGCTCACCATTTGAAAAGTGCCGCGTCCCATAAGCCAAAATCCGAACATTTTGCCGGAATTGTCGGATCGTTTTCGCGGATCCAATTCGCGATATTCCTTATCACCCGCCGTCATGTGGATGATCAGCGACACAAACAAGAAAATTCCCGCCGCAATAAAAAAGCAATTCATACAGATATCGGTTTATTTACAAAATACAATTCGATAAGATGAGAAAATCTCCAATCGTATGGTTTCACGTTGTTATTTGTCAAAATTTTGCCGAATAAAATCGATTTAAACGATCTTGTTCTTTTTTCGATATATCGGGGAATAACTGTTGTATCCCCACAAAGGTTGCATACGTGAGCATGGCCGTATCCTTAGCTGCGGAACGACTTTTGCCTTCCCCGATTTCCATTTCGATAAGATATTCCAGCCGAATTTTATCTGCTTCCCGAACTCGTTTATTAACCGTATCGTTGGAATATCCCCACGCTCTGACAACTTGCTCCACTTTCATGGAACGGTCAAGCGCCAACTTGTCGATCATTTGTTTTCTTGACGTCGCCTTTTTCAACGTATTTGCTTTACGGATAATAAATAACGTATTTTCCTCCAGCCAATAATCCATGAGCGCCGCCACGTAACCATCCGTATTTTTGAAATGGTGATAGAATGAGCCTTTCGTGATTTGAAGTCGTTCGCAAAGATTGTCAATGGTAATTTTTGCAAAACCTTCGGTTTCCAAAATTTTAAAACCTTCCGTAAACCAAGCGACTTTTTCTACTTTTTTCATGTGTCGAAACATTTAATCCTTTGCCGTTCGTTGTCCGAATAAGCTGATTGTAAAACAAATGGTTGCCGCTGCCGCAAAAGCCGAAGCCAACAGATGAAAGTATATGACGGTCAATAGAAGAATAACCATCGAGATAAGAATATCCGTTACGATAATTCGCTTGTCCGGTTGATTGATCATATATGCTTGAAGACCAAAGGCAAAAAGCAGAAACCCCATTGTAAGACTGAAGCCGTTGTAAAATTGCATAAGCGTGTGCTCACCCATGAATTGAAAGCTTGCGGCTTCCATCTTTGCCAATGTGTCGGTTAGTTGAGAATCATCACTTGCTCCGTTTAACAGGTGCGACAGCGTGTGCAGTGTTCCTAAAACCATATAGAGAATAGATCCTAATTTAAAATAATTTATTTTCATTGATTTATAATTTATATACCATACTGTATGGTATGCAAAGATATCATAATTTATCCGATAAAATAAAAATTTTTTGATTGATTTTTTTTCGAATAACCCCGGAAAAAATCATTACATCAATAGTTGAATAAAAGCCGGAAAATCGGTCGAAATTTTGAAAACTTCCGATCTTTTGCTAACATTATCGTTTTAAATTGAAACATCCATGTTCCGTAAACTTGTAGCGATAGAACCCGTCAGTCTGATTCCGTCGGCCGAAAAAGCATTACATTCCTTTGCAAACGAAGTAATCACGTATCCCGACATCCCGGCGGGAGATGATGAAGTTGCCGCTCGCATCGGTGATGCCGATGCCGTACTTTTGAGTTATACGTCCCGAATCAATCGGTCTGCGTTGGAGAAATGCCCGAATGTCAAATATATCGGCATGTGTTGTTCGTTGTATTCTCCCGAAAGTGCTAATGTAGACATCCGTTATGCCAACGAACGAGGTATTACGGTGACGGGTATTCGGGATTACGGTGACGAGGGCGTGGTGGAGTATGTAGTCAGCGAGTTGGTGCGTTGCCTGCACGGATTCAATCAAGCGCCGTGGGACGGTATTCCCCGCGAAATAACCGGATTGAAAGCGGGTATCGTAGGACTCGGCAAATCGGGTGGCATGATAGCAGATGCATTGAAGTTTTTCGGTGCAGATATTGTTTATTTTGCCCGCAGCGAAAAAAAAGAAGCCACTGCTAAAGGTTATCGTTTTTTACCGTTAGGCGAACTTCTTGCCCAAAGCGAAGTGGTTTGTTGTTGCCTCAACAAAAATACGGTCTTGATACACGAAGCCGAATTCGAGCAATTCGGAAACAAGAAAATATTGTTCAACACGGGTTTATCGCCCGCATGGGATGAGTCGGCATTTGTCAAATGGTTGGAAGGCGACAATCTCTGTTTTTGCGACACTGTCGGAGCATTGGGCGGAATGCATTTGCTCGACCACCCGCACGTGCGTTGCATGCAGGTATCGACGGGCCGTACACGTCAAGCATTCGACCGTCTGAGTGAAAAAGTGTTGGCCAATCTGTCAGAATACAATCGGTGAAACGATATTAAGCAGGGTGCTCACCACCGACCATCCCGCGATTTCGGGCGTGGCGCTGTATACATCCACTACGGCATGTACTTGATCGTTCTTTATTTCCACTCTTTGGGTATCCCCCCTGAATCCGGGTGTGGATTGCATGGTCACTCGCATGTTTTCCGGACCGACGGAAGCCAACGATGCGGCAACCGATACGTTGAGTCCGGTCGGAAATACGCCGATAGCTTCTCTTGCACTTCCCGAAAAAACGATACGTTGTTCCGTTTCCAAAGACGGGTCATACACCGACGATCTTCTCAAAGCATGCGGCCCTTTTTCGTTGAAGAACTTGGCAGATGCATTTCCCATCAGAGAGGCGGTTCTTAAAACATCGAAACCGCCGGTAGCTCCGGATGCAATGTCTACGCGCGTGCCGGTTACCTTTGCCGTTTCCGTGACTTCCCGACAAAAGTCGTTATCTGCCAAAGCGCCGATGGACAAAGTAACGATGGAAGTTCCGTTTTTTAATGCGGGCAAAGCAAGTTCTTTCATTGCGGCGGGAGATGCCGATTCCACCAAATAATCTGGTTTCAAGGCCAACAGTTCTTCCAATGTTGCACAGGCCGTACAGGGCTTTCCGTGTTCCCGGATTTTGGTTGCCAAACGATCGGCTTTTGAAGCCGTACGCGAATACACTCCGACCAAATCATATTCGGACAATAAGCCGTTGACGGCTGCATTTACAACTATTTCGGCGAGCCGTCCGCAGCCGACAATCACTAATTTTCTCATGTAAGCAAAGATACTTGCACAAAATGTAAAATCCAAAATGGATTGGTCGAGGCGGATTCATGTAAGGTGGCAAAATGCAGGGTATGAGTGAAAAACAAGTTCTGTTAAAGGGTGCATTTCAGGTTGTTATAACTTGTTAGGTTTTATCTTCTCGGCAAATCCTATCGGGTTTTTAAAACCCAATAGGATCTCCCCGGTACGGCAGCTCGAAATGTATCTCTTTATTGAAATGTATTTTTGAAAATGAAGTCTTTTCGGTAAAATTTGCGGAATAATTGAGTAGCTTTGTAGAATTCGGATGATTCTAGGGTGTGTTAACGCATAATTTCATATCTTTGCAAAAAATGAAAATATGAAATTAACGGAAGAACAATATGATACA
>JAVBNP010000108.1:0-11904 GCA_031551455.1 Bacteroidales bacterium
CAATGCATTTTACCGAAACCGAAACCCCGTGGCCCTCGGCGTCGGTATATTCTTTCGCTTCGTAACGACAATCGCTGATGAGCGACTTTTTACTTTTCAACGGACGCTGGTACAATATAATGTCATCGACAAAAAGCGATGTAAAATCTCTCTTTTCTAAGTTATTGCGATGCGGTTCGTTATTAGAATACAGTTCACCGACACAAGTTGTAAGCAACTCCTTATCATTTAATTCAGCATGAAATTCCTTTTGCTTTTGGAGAATTTTTATTAATTCTTCTTTATAAAATTTCCGTTCGATAACCCGCACTAATTTTCCTTTGATTTTTTGGTTCGGATTTCGGAGTAAGGCATCATAAATATAACATCCCACCGTTTTTCCGCTTTGCACAATTTCGCCTTCGGTTTTCTTCTTCACTAATGTCCAGTCGTTTTCGTCAGGAGCACGGAACGAGCGTTTTTCATTGCCGTATTTGTCCAATTTCACTGTACCGTCGTCATTCAGATCGGTGGTGACGATGAAATCCTTAATTTTACCTGTCCATTCCAATGGTATTTTACTCGATCGACGATATATCCAACCATTTTCCAAATGCACATTGTACCATATATCATTTCCCTTTTTTTCGCCACTATCCTCTACATTTGTTACCCAAAGGGAATAATATTCCACCAATCGGGTTGCATTTTCTTCGTCCTCCTCGCCTCTTAACTGATAATATCCGCGTTTTTGATTGAAATTAAGCAATATCCAAGCTAATTCCTCTTTTGCAATTTTCTGAGTGAGCGCTTTTTTACGCAAATAATATAGTGTCCAATCGTATGGTATTTTTTTTCCATTTTCGAGCAATTGCGGTTGATACTGCACAAAATCATGCAACATTTCTTCAAACGATTGCCCGAAAATAAATTTTTGCGTTTGGGCCTCCTTATCTGCCACCCATACCAACTTTGGTTCTTTATCGTCTATGAATCTCCCGATATTTTTTTCGAAATCAATCTGTTCCGCATAATGTTTGGGAAGAAAACCCATTAAATGCAGTACTCGATGAAGCCGTTCGCGCCTTAACAAATACCGTTCGCGCAACCTGCGTATACCTCTGTATCCTGTACGCTCGGCAGTTTGCGATACTGAATTACCTCTGTCGAAATCGCCCAATATCCCCTGATCCATAGGAATAATTCGACTTCCCGCACCGATAATTTTTCCTGTTTTGTTCTCAAAGTCTGTTTCTACCAACGCCCACCCTATACTATTGGTTCCAAGGTCAAGTCCTAATATTTTTTTACTCATGGTGCTAATGTTTACATTTTTTCGTATCTTTGCATTGCAATCAAATCACAATAAGGATTATTCCGTTGTGAAAACATTTACGGCAGTCCCGCTCACAAAGCGGGATTGTTGTTTTTAGATGTTTCCGAAAATCGGAAAAGCATTTCTCAAAAGATCGCATTTTCCGATTTCAGTAAGGTTTATCGTTCTTTCCTGCTAATATAACAACTTTTCTTGATTACAACAAAACTCGAACTTGTTTTAAATTTTTTCCAATAATTCTTCGATCATCGCAATGGCTTGCAATCGTTTAGGTGAATAATCTTTCGAGTTAGTGTTAATAAATCGGTAAGTTACCAAGCTTTTTTCCAACAAGTTTTTTTGTTCCGAAACACCTTTCCGCAATAAAGCATCATGGTACAGCAAAGCGGCAAGCATTTCGGCTTTGTACATGCCGTCGGGATCGGTTTCATACAAGGTGATCAAATCATCAACCGACAAGCCTGCATAGTAATCACGATCGTTTTTGAGGTATTCGCGATACATATCGCCGATGGCTTCCGATTGTTGTTCTTCGTCATCGTCTTTTCGTTTCCCGTGGAGCAATTCGTCCAAATCCTTGAAAAAGGTTTGCAGATTACGCATGAGATAATCCCGTTGTAACATATTTATTTAAAATTCAAGGTTCAACATTCAAATATTATTTTCTCGGAAATTTGAACATACGCAACAAATCCTCATCCGAATATTGTTCCGTTTCGAGCAAGGCTTGGTAAGGGTTTCCGGATAATCCCAATAACACGGCAAAAGCGGGTTCGGTTTTATATCCTTCCCTTTTTAATCGGATTACTTCCCTGCGAAACGGCTCACCGAACAATTGCAACATTCGATGCTCAATTATCATGTGCCGATAAGCAAATTGCTGTTCGGTTGGTTGCGCTTCCGCAAAGATCTCTATTTCTTGCCCGTCAACAAATAAAACGGCAACATATCGATCGTCGGACAAACGATCAGTGAAACGGTCGTAATTGGAATAATACCAACGAACGATTTCTCTAAATTCCGTAAAATCATGCGTTTCGCAAATAATATCCAAATCGCTTTCGGGTAAATCAATTTCGATCGGAATCGTCCCCGTTAAAACGGGTGCGTATGCCCGCAAAACTTCAAATATACGAATTGATTCAAGCAAATCGTAACATTTTCGTTGCCGCTCGTTACCTTTTTTGAGGTATTCGACGGTTTTAAAATCGTTGTCCGCCATCATTCGAGCATTTTATTTTCATGTTTTCGTTTTATTCCGAAGAAAAACAACGGTAAATAAAACAAAATCCCCACCAACGAAAACAACAATCCGCCCATGGTTCCGGCGGCAAGGGCAAACCAGAACGGTTCGCGATGTTCGCCGATCACAAACGGAATCAACCCGAGAATGGTGGAAAGAATGGTAAGCATTACGGGCGTTATTTTCCCGTGAAATGCTTGCATGTACAAACGACGGGACGAACAAGGCGAGTCCTTTCGCAAATTATTGTAATCGTTAATGATGTAAATGGCCGCATTCACCGTAAGACCGCAAAGCAGCACAAAAGCCGCAAAGCCTCCTTGGTCGAAATTTAACCGGAACAGGTAAAACGTAAGAAACAAACCGATAAAAGCGAAGGGTACCAAGCTGATGACTGCCAACGGTTGCCGCAACGACTCGAACAGTATGGCGCACAGCATGTACATTACAATCAAAATCAATAAAATAAGCCAATAATGTTTTTTCTCCTTTTTCCACCAATTCCAACCGCTCGCATCTTCGGCCTTGTAGCCCAACGGAAGTATCTCGTTGGTTTCCTTTACCGTTTGTTCGTTCAATTTACTCCCGAATTTGGCCGAACCGATGTAATCGTAACTCACGATCATCGTATATTGTTGATTTTCTTTGCATACTTCCAATTGTTCCGCTTCCTTCACCATCTCGCTTACCGACGATAATTTAAGATACATGTCGCCCGAACGCAGCAAATTGTTGTAAAGCGACCAACGATCGGTTTCGGGTAATTGTTTGGCGCGATATTTTATCAATTGATACGTTCCGTCGATGACCGTCCCGCCGGCCGTTTGTTCATTACCCGCGGCATTACGCACCATACCGAAATACGAGGGAAGCGAAAGTCCGTTCATGGCCAAACGTTCGATATCGGGCGTCAGCGTAAACTCATGATTAACATTTTTAAACCACGAGTACCGACTCATTAAATTTACTTCCTTGATACGCGGATTTTGCAACAATTTTTTACGAATGTTTTCGGCATATCCGTACAATTGATCGAAGTCGTAACCGTAAAGCCGAATTTGATATTGACCGCTGCTCTCGTACAGACGATTCGAAAACGGGTCGCCCACGCCATGAACCGTCCAATCGGCAGCCCCGGAACCAATACCCCACGTAATCAATTGACTTTTCAATTGGTGAGGAAAATATCCGAACTCATATTCTTTTTTAAACGTGATAGCAATGTTGGCATTCTGCGCATTGGGTATATCCGTTTGGAAACGGTCGATTTCGGGAAACTCCGACAAGTATTTTTCCAACGCTTCCATGGTCCGATTCATTTGAACGATGGTGGCTCCGGGTGGCATGTTGGCATAAACGTTCAACGTGGTTCGTTCGCGATCGGAATTCCACTGCGAACCCTCGTATACAAATTGTACAAACAACCGCAAAGTTCCACCCAGCGCTTTATCGACAATCGGCTTGGCTTTTTCGACATACCACGGACTGCCCAACGTTTTATTGTAGATATCGGCCCAACGACCTTCTTTTTCGATCTTGGCGGGCAGCAAAAATACCGGAAGCCCGAAACCGAGAACGAAAATCAGCCATGCGGCCCAACGATATCGCCGTATACCCGAAAGGACGGCGGTATAAATGCGTGAAGCAAACGCGGGACGTCGACGAAGTTTTAATTTTCGATTTTTGATCTTTAGTTTTCGGATATTGATTGACCCCGACAGATCTACCGCCCCTGTCGGGTCAACGGAATGTCGACCGTACTTTCCCGCCAACTTGTCAAACAATGCGGGCGTGAGAAACCATGCGCTTGCCAGCGACACCATCAAATTAATGATGACCACCACGGCGAAATCGGTCAGATTAAGCTTAATGCGATCATCCAAAAAGAAAACGGCCGAAAGCGAGATTGCGGTGGTAAGCGTTGCCGCCAAGATGGCAATAAATACGCGTTTGTTGCCGCGACTTCGAATGTGTTCCACCATCACGATGGTGTTATCGATAATCAAACCTAACGAAATGGTGATACCCGCCAAGGAATAGAGATGAATCTCGATATGCAGCAAATAATACATTCCCAACGCAATGCAAATATTGGCAATAATGCTTAACAGGATAATCAGCAGAAACCGAAATCTGCGCGTCACCAATAAGATAAACAGCAAAAGAATGCATATCGTAGCAACGGTGCGCACATAAATTTTGTGAAGTTCGTCGCCGATGTATTCGGTGGAATCGTAAGTATTCAGCAACGAATAACCCTTCGGCAACAACGTCTCTGTTTCTTTGATCATTTTTTTGACTTGTTGCGCCAATACGATATGATTAGCTTGCGAAGAGGCGTATATCACCACATTAACGGTACTCATCCCGTTGATGCGGTAATACGAAGTCGGTTCCTGTTCAACATGTCGCACCACGGCAACATCGTCAAGGCGTATCGTTCGCCCCTCAGTTGTTTGAATCGGTATTTCCTCGAGATGTATGCGTTCGGTTTCGGGAATACCCACGGTAAGTTGCATCCACGCTTTACGACCTTTATCGTCGACATCTTGCACCATGCCGAGCGATTCCGTGGAATAGTAACGATTCACGGCTTGTTGCAACACATAAGGCGTTAAACCGAGCGTCTGCAATTGCACGGCGTCATATTCGATCATCCAATCGTAGGGTGACGCGCCGTAAACGGCTATGCGGTTGACTCCTTCGATACGTGACAGCTCGGGTTTAATGCGTTCCTCGGCATATTGTTGTATTCCGGCGGGATTGGCGGATGCCTGTAACGAATAAACCAATAAAGCCTTCTCTCTTTCGTTATCGGGACGATTAAGCGAAAGCGTCGGGAAGCTGACACCTTCGGGTAATTTCGGATACAATTGGCGAATGCCGGATGCTACCTCGAAACGCACCGCATCCATATCGGCCGTTTTGTCGAATTCGATGGTGACATAACCGCCGTTGTTTCGCGAAGTGGACGATATTTTGCGAATACCGCGAATCCGATTCAACCCGCCTTCAAGGATGGATGTTACTTCTTGTTCGACAACTCTCCCCGATACGTTGGGCCACGAATAACTAACCGTTATCGACGGAAGTGTTTGAGACGGCTGCCATTGCACGTGAAGCAACGGCAAAAAAGCCAACCCGGCAACAGCCAGCGTCGCCCAAACAAGCAATACGGTGAAGGAAGAAAGCCTCAATGATTACCGGTTAATGGTTAACGATCGCTTTTTATTCTTTTTCCCGTTCGTAAAAACGAACCCAATCAATGTGCATTTCCACGGGAAGATCTCTCGCTTCGGGCTCACCTACCCAATTACCGCCCAATTGCATATCAAGCAACAAATAAAAATGTCTGTCGAACGGAAATTGTCCCTCCAAATTCGTTTCGATGCGCGGATAGGAAAACGTACGCTTTCCGTTAACCAACATCACGAGACTGTCGGCATGCAATTCGACGCCATACGTGTTGTAATCGTTGTTTCGTATGGCAGTGACGGCCTGTTGCGGAGGATTTTTGGTTTGTTTCAAATAAAACGTATAGGCGGAATGTATGGTTTGATAGGCTCTCGACTCGTCGTTGAGCCGTTCCATGATATCGATCTCGCCGCCGTAAGGCCATCTTAAGGTATCGAAAGGCAACAACCAAAATGCCGGCCATGCTCCCCGTGCATTTCCCAATTTGGCCCGAATTTCGAGTTTGCCGTGATAAAATGACTTTTTATGCTTGGTGTAAACACCCCCCGTAATAAAGGGCACCGAATCGCCCGGTAATCCGGGATTTACCATTCCCCGCAATATCAGATTACCGTTTTTTACTTCGTACAAAGGAGCATAATCCGACATATAATTGTTCCAATCGGATTTTCCGCGCGAAATTTTGCTCCATGTCGCCTCATCGGGCATATTACCGTCTTTATCGAAATTGTCTTCCCAAACCAATTTCCATCCGTCCGACGATTGACACGAAACTGCCGTAATCGCCGCAATACAAATCAAAATAATCCCTATTCTTTTCATATTTGTTTTTATTAATTATTTTTTAACATGTTCTCTTTCACGCAACATAAATTTCTCCCGTCATGTACAATTTGCATTGTCCGCCGATTTCCACTCTACCTTTTAAATATTTGCACTTGATAAAACCGCGACGTTGCGACAGCTGCACGGCAGTCATTTCAACTTTTCCCAATCGTTCGCACCAATACGGAATAAGTGTCGTGTCGGCCGATCCGGTAACGGGATCTTCGTTAATGCCCGATTGCGGTGCAAAAAATCGCGCAACAAAATCGACTTCATCGCCTTTGGCGGTAACAATGACTCCGCGACCGGCCAATTTCGCTATTTCCTCAAGGTTCGGTGTCATTTGTTTTATTTGATTTTCGTCTTCGAAAACCAACATGAAATCGGTTTTTCCCTTGAATGCCGCCAACGGTTTCACGTCGAAACAGCGGATCAAATCGTCGGATACGACAATCGGTTGAAATATGTCGGACGGAAAATCCAACATCAAAAAATCACCTTGTTTTTTTACCGTCAATATCCCGCTTCTCGGCGAAAAGAAACGAATCGCATCACCCATGAAACCTTCTTGTGTTAACAACACGTGAGCGGTTGCAAGCGTTGCATGTCCGCAAAGATCGACTTCAACGGCGGGAGTGAACCAACGAATTTCGTATTGATCTTCCCGTTTTACGTAAAATGCCGTCTCGGCAAGATTGTTTTCCGCAGCGATATTTTGCATCAATTCATCGTCGGGCCAACTTACCAACGGACAAACGGCTGCGGGATTTCCCATGAAAAGTTTATCACTAGACGCATCCGCTTGATATATTTTCCGTTTCATTACATTGGGTCTTAATTCGGTTTCCATATTTTATGATTTTATGTGGAGAATCAAAATCATTTGTCGGGACTCTCCTATCCAACTCTATTGTTGCTCGGCGTTTTGAATCTATTCTTCCGCCTGTCGGCTTTTTCCCGTTCTTTTATAAATCATCACATACACCAAAGGTATCAAGAATAAGCTGACAATGGTGCCGACTCCCATACCTCCGATCAGCGTCCATGCAAACGGCTGTTGCAGCTCGGCGCCCATGTCGTTTGTGAACAAAAACGGAACTACCGCCAATACGGTGGTGAGGCTCGTAAGTACGATCGCTTTTAAGCGTCGTTTACCGGCGGTATGAACGGCTTCGTTAACACTCATTCCTTCGCGACGCAACCGATTGATGGTGTCGATTTTCAAGATGGAGTCGTTGATAATGACACCGCACATGACAATGATACCGATGGCCGACATCAGATTGAGTGTGTTGCCCGTGATTTTGAGAATAAGCAAAGCAGCCGCAATATCGATCGGCAACTCTATCAGCAGGATAATCGGTTGCAACAACGATTCGAATTGTGCCGCCAAAATAAAATACAACATTAACACCGAAATGATCAAAACCAGCATCAATTCACGAATCATTCGATCGTTTTCGAAGATGGCGCCGAAAAAACGTACTTCCGCCTCGGGATGTCGGCTCACTACCTGTTGCACCTTTGCGGCAACAGACGGATAACGTTCGGTATCGATGTCGAAATCGATTGGTACATATTCACCGTCTTTGCCCGCAACGATGGTTTTCAAGTCATACTCGCGGTGCAAAGTCATTAATGCACGCAAAGGTATTTCGGCTCCGTCTCCGTTACGAATTTTCAGCCGATCGACCATATCGCTTACCTTTTGCGACTCGCCGCCGATGACCAACGGAACGAATTGCCGATACGAACGCAACAATCCGATATCATTTTCGTGGCAAGCCGTTTTCAGCTCCCGTATCAAGGTATTATAATCCACGTTATAAAGCAACAGTTTTTCGTGATCGACTTCCATGCGAAGGTGTTCGCGAAAAGCCGGCGAATGAACGTGCGGCGTACCGAGGTTGTCGTCAATTTCCGTCGTCAACAAGGTTATTTCGGCAGCAGTAAAACCCACCGCTTTACGCATGGGCGACAATGCGGCCGTCAATGGAGCATGATCGCTTTCGAAAATGCGATCGAAAAGCGTGCCGGGCGGATATAATCGAAAAACGGCATGAGGATAGCGTTGTCGCATGTAATTCGTCAATAAATCTTTGGCGCGATGCAGCTCGTTTTCGTCGGTATATGCCAAATATATTTGCGACTCGGAATATCCCATATCCGCATCACGCGCAACGAGAAATTGTTGTTGTCCGATAAAACGGTTTTCCTGCTTGGCTTTTACGGGAACGGCTTCCAGCATTCGGCTGATGCGTTCGTTATTTTCGTCGGGATGAATTTGTTCGTTCCAATCGATGTACATCATACAATCGATTTGTGTTAATGCCGGCAAGCGTGTTACATTCAACGATTTGAATAAAAACCAACCGGAAGCACACAATATGACGGCAAGCCCGATAAAAAGATAAGGCCTGCGAAAAGTAAGTTTCATACCCGATCGGTAAAAACGACTGATGATGCGTACCGCCAAAGGTTCCCGTTTTTTGTTCAGTCCGGCTTGCGGACGGCGACGAAACATCACGCAATAAAGTACGGGAAGCAGGGTTATCGACACGATAAGCGACGTTCCCAAACCGATGGCCACTCCCATGGCTTGATCGTAAAACAATGCTCCGGCAATACCGCTGAGAAAAATTAACGGAATAAAGATACAAACGGTGGTGAGCGCAGAACTGATCATCGGCCGTATTACTTCTTCGGCGCCTTTTACGCAAGCATCACGCAACGAATCGCCACGGGCTCGATATTGCCCGATGTTATCGGTTACGATGATGGAATTATCCACCATCATACCCACAGCCATGATCAATCCCGCCAAGGAAATAATATTAAACGACATCCCGGCAAGGAAGAAAAAGGTGAGGCATAACACCACGGACACGGGAATGCTGACGGCCACCAACAAGGGCGAACGCCATTCGTTTTGAAAAAAGAACAGAATAATGCATACCAACAAAATTCCCCAAGTAAGGTCTTGACGAAGATTGTCGATGGAAAAATCGAGTAAAGCGGTTTGGTCTTGCGCGATATCGAATTGAAGATCGGGATAGTCTTTCTCCAAGAGGGCAACAAGCGATTTAAGGTTTTCGGTCATGTCGCTCATACGGGCATCGCTTTGCTTGATAACGGCCAATGCCACGGCAGGTTGCCCGTTACTCACAAACATGCCTTGTTTGGGTTGCGGCTCCATACGCACAGCGGCGATATCGCGTAAAGGAATAATCCGATTTCCGCCGCGTACGGTAACATTACCCACGTCTTCGGTGGTGCGCAACGTTGATGTTAAACGAATGTTGTAACGAAAAGCGCCTTCGCGTACCCAAAGAGTGCCTACCGACAAATTTTGGCCGATCAACGCATTCTCGATATCGATAACGGTAAGGCCAAGGCTTTGCATGCGGGCAAGATCGGGTTCAACCATCAAACGGGGTTCGGTAATGCCGCTCATATCGGCCACGGCCACTTCGGAAAGTTGTTCGATGCGATGACGGATCACCGTGGAAACGAAGTTGCTTAACTCGAGAAAATTTGTCTCGTCGAATTGTTGCGACGATCCGGAAGATCCGCCGGAACGTAACGATACGTTGAGATAAAACACGGGAATATCGGTAGCTGCAGCTTTCAACACGCGCGGACGTTCCATGTCACGCGGTAAATTGTGCATAGCGGCATCTATCTTCTCGTTGACTTCGATGAATGCGTAATGTGTATTGATACCGTATCCGAAACGTAAACGCAACATGCCCGTCCCGTCGCGCGTTTCGCTTCGAATGTCTTCCAAATGTCCCACTTGCAGTAATTGCCGCCGCAAGGGCGCGGTGACGGCATTTTCCAACTCGCGAGCCGAACTGTGCGGATAACCGTAATGCACGGTGATCTCGGGAATGGCCACATCGGGCATCAACGACACGGGTAAGTACGTGTACGACACCCACCCGATAGCCAATAAGGCCACGAAAGTCATGAGAACCGCTATGGGACGATCAACCAAAAACTTTATCATGCCATAGAATAATTGACAATGGACAATGGATAATGGACAATTTCGCGCTGCATGGTCAAGTGTTTTTGGACGTTTTTACGATGCTAATCAATAATCGAATCAACTCGCGACAATCATCAATAATGGAAATAAAACTTTGTTCGTCAATATATTCACAATCTTTTAATAAAGAAAGCCAATATTCCGTTTCGTTGGCTTCTTTCAATGCAATATTCATCTTGTTGACAAAATCGGCTTTAGATAGCGCATGTTCGGCTTCCTTCACCAAAGCTCCGATTGCGGTACCGCTGCGAACCAATTGTTTGGACAAAATAAATTCTTTCTTATCCGCCGTTAAATGTTTGTATGCTTTAACGATTCTTATTGCAAAAGCATAGGATTTATTCATGACAACATTATTCTCTTTCATTGTCAATCATCAATTGTCAATTATTAATTGTCTATGACTTCCACTTCTACATCATGTGCCAAGTTGAAATTTCCGCTTACAATCACTTGTTCACCCGATTCGAGTTGGTCTTCGATGGTGTATTCACGACTGTTTTCCAAGCCTGTTTTTACGTAACGCCACTGAGAACGTCCGCCGGCATACACAAATAGCACTTGACGGTCAGAACGTAACACCACGGCCGACTTAGGCACCACCAACTTGTCGGGAACAGCTTGTTGCACCAATACGCGTACGTT
Source organism: Bacteroidales bacterium (assembly GCA_031551455.1). GTDB lineage: Bacteria > Bacteroidota > Bacteroidia > Bacteroidales > UBA4181 > JAIRLS01. The sequence continues at coordinate 11,275 of JAVBNP010000108.1, forward strand.
CATTCCTTCGTAGAGTTTTCCTTGTGTGTTTTGTACAACAGCTTTGGCTTGCACCATACCGTTTTTATCCACTACCGGATTCATTCCGTTTAGCGTTCCTTTTACTTTGGTTCCGGAATAAGCAAGGGGTTCAATCAAAACCTCATGACCCGCTTTCAATAACTCTATTTCGCTTTCCAAAACGGGAAATTCCACTTCAAAACAATCGTCACCGATAATAGTGCAAAACGTTTCGGAAACGGGGGCCATGTTGTATTCTTTTGCGGTAATGTTGGCCGCAATTCCGACAATGGGGCTTCGCAACACGGCATGTTGCAAGTCGTAACGAGCTTGAGCCAAACTGACTCGCGCATTAAGCAGTTGCGCTTTGGACGATAAGGTTTGCAGTAATAAAGGCGGCATTGATGCGGTATCTTTCAGTTCGTAATGATAGTTCAGCAGATAATCCTGTAAATTAATCAATGCATTCTCCACCGCTTCGGTAGCCGTAACCACTTTGTTGCGCAATGCAAATTCATCGATACGCGCAATTTCTTGTCCCGCATCCACACGTTGTCCGTTACGTACGGATATGGAAGTAATCAATTCGGCGCTTCGAAAACGCAAGTCAACCTTATTTAATGCCGCCAA